>VAZS01000378.1:2679-22987 GCA_005884855.1 Alphaproteobacteria bacterium
CGCCATGCGGTCTTGTTGGGCCGGATCCTCCGCCTGCCGAAAGGATGCCGATGCGCCGCATTCTCTCGGACCGCTGCGCACGCGCGTTCAGCGGCCATACTGCGACCGATGCACCCAACAGCGCGATGAACTCGCGCCATTTCATTCGATCACCTCGTCGGCGCGCAGCAGGAACGATTCTGGTATAGTTATCCCAAGCGCTTTGGCGGTCCTGAGATTCACGACCAGTTCGAATTTGGTCGGTTGCTCGACCGGCATGTCTGCGGGGTTGCCGCCTCGCAATACCTTGGTCACAAAGGCTGTACTCTGTCGAAAGACCTGGGGACCATCCGCGCCATAGGAGATCAGCCCGCCGACTTCGGCAAACGACCGTGTTTGAGCCGCCGCTGGCAAGCCGTGCTTAAGCGCGAATTCGGCGACAGCCTTGGTTGTTAAACTCCCTTGCACCACGACCGCGCCGGCTCCCGCCTCTTTAATGGCCGCAAATGCCGTATCAATTTCGTCCTGCCCGCGCACCCTCACGGAGGGAGCAATTTCAATGCCGGTTGCCCTGCCTGCGAGCTGGACCTGCTCCAGTATCGGCTTCGAAAAGGGGTCCTCGTTATTCAGCAGCACCGCGATGCGTCGCACCGATGGAAAGATATCGCGGAACAACTCGACGCATTTGCCGTGCATTTCCGCGCCCATCAGGGACACGCCCGTGACGTTCCCGCCGGGGCGGGCCATGGTTGCAACGAGACCGGACCCGACGGGATCGCCTGACACGATTACAAGTGGGATGTCGCGGGTTGCCTTTTGTGCGGCCAGCGCACAGGGCGTCAAAAGCGCCACGATCACATCTACCTTGAGCGCGACCAACTCCGCCGCGAGTTGCGGAAGCAGATCAAGCTTGCCTTCGGCCGATCGGAATTCGAGCAGCAGGTTTTGGTGTTCGAGGTAGCCGGACTTGCCGAGCCCTTCACTCAGTTGCGTTTGGAAAGATGCAGCGTCGGCATTACCGAGCAGGAGCACGCCGACACGATAGACCTTTGTCGGTTGTGCGAGCGCGGCACCCGGAGCCGCGATCGCGCCCCCCAGAAGCGTGATAAAGTCGCGCCGTTGCATGTTCGATCCCCACAGCCCAGGGCGGGCGGCATCTTAGCGACTCAAACGAGTACTTTGGTGAATTGGCGCCGCTTCATTCGATCACCTCGTCGGCGCGGCCGAGTAAAGAGATTGGGAATACGAGACCAAGCGCCTTGGCAGTTTTAAGGTTTAGAACTAGCTCAACCTTCGTTAGCTGCTGGACGGGCAAATCTTCCGGCCTAGCGCCTTTGAGGATGCGTCCTGCATAGTTACCAAGCAGGCGGTATGATTCCGTAAGATCAGTTCCGTAACTCATCAGACCGCCGATAGCCGCGAAGTTGCGCCATTGATAGATTGAAGGCAGCTTGTGCAGGGCGGCCAAGCCCACCAACTTTTCGCGTTGTGAAGTGAAGAACGGGTCAGATCCCACAAGAACCGCGTCGCTCCGCTTTTGAACGATGTCGCCCACCGCTGCATCGATCCCGCTCTCGGTGTTCGCGTTCACGACCAGAATGCTTTGCCCGATTGCGCGAGCCGCGGACTGAACCTCCGTAACCTGAGTTTGAGACGAAGGGTAGTCGGGATTGACGAGCAATGCGATCAGCTTGGCGTTCGGTACAGTTTCGCGCAGTAGCTCGAAACGTTTTGGCTCGAGAGCCGCGGTGAACTGGGTCACGCCAGTAAGGTTGCCGCCGGGCCGATTCAGACTGGCAACCAGACCGAGCTTCACCGGGTCCGATCCGCTGATAAACAAAATCGGCGTTGTCGTGGTTGCATTCTTGGCGGCTAGAACAGCCTGATCTCCACCCGCGGCGACGATGACTGCTGGTTTGCGGTCGACCAACTCGGCCGCCAGCGCTGGCAGCGGCCCAGCTCGACCTTCTGCCCAGCGATATTCAATCGCGACATTCTGGCCCTCTATGTACCCGATCTCCCTCAGACCGGTTCGGAAGGCCGTGGCAAAAGGTGCCCACGTGGCCGGAGATGAACCGTTAAGAAACCCGACCACCGGGCTCGGCTGTTGTGCGCGCGCAACGAGCGGCCATGCGGAGGTCGTGGCGACTCCGGTGATAAACTCGCGCCGCCTCATATTGCCCCCGAGACATCTGGTGCAAGCTAAAGCCTAGCACTTTGCGACCGCGCGGGGAGAGATGAAATGCACTCAACCGGTCAAAACGGCTGCATCTCGTCTATCTGCTCTTCCCTCAAATGCCGGCGTTCATCAGCGCGAGGGTACCTATGCTTTGTGCCCCGAAGCAGACGGATTCAGCGGTCCTTTGCGCTGGGCGGCGCAGGTTCCGTTGTGGTAAGTTCAAGAATCTTCGATTTCAGGCGGGCTTTGTCCCATGATCGAAATCGCTTTTCGTGATGTAAAGACTGGCGAAGTCGCGCACGTCGGCTCGCAGCCGATTTTCCTTGCCACTGGTGCACTCATCCTGATCGTGCTCGGCCTCTGTGGAATCGCGCTAGGGCGCGCTTACAACCGCCCTGCTCCGGAGCAAGACCGCTTCGTTGCCATCAGCCGATTGCAAGCAACTGCCGCGCAAGCCTCCGAGCAGCTCGTCGAGAAAACCGAAGCTTTGGAAGCGACCCAGCAGGAGTGGATAGACCAACTGCAAGTGGCCCAGGATCAGTTGCAGAGCGTGAAGCGGCTTCTCGCGGCCCAACAGGCCGATAGCAAACGGCTCTCGGAGCAAGTTTCGGGACTGACCCAAGCGGTCGATGATCTGCGTCAGTCTTTCTCCAGCGCCCCAAAGAAGGAAGCATCCGCGCCACCCAGCCCCGAAAAATCGGCCCAAACCAGTTCGCAGGCGACAAAGGGCGCCCGCGTCAAACGCGCAAGATCTGGCGGCTGACCGGAATAGCGAAGTGCCTTTGCTGTCCGTCCGCACTAATCGCGACGACAAAAAAAACGACGCACTTTTTCCCACGATGTGAAATGGACCACACGTGTCCGAACATTCCCGGGCCACTGTGAGCGTCACCGGATGGCGCAAGCCAATTTGAATGTCCGGGCTGGCAAGGCCGTCTGCGTTATACTGCGCCGACGGCCTTGTTTTTAGGGAAAGCAGTTTATCGCCGCACGCTGCACAATGACGCAAGGGCGGTTCGTCATGCTAGCAGCCTCGGCAGATACTCTTGATCTTGCGATCGATCTCCTTGTTCTCTCCATCGATCGCAATATCGCTTTCCCTCTGTGGACCGGTTGCGGCCGTGCCGCCTCGCTGCGCCCGATTTCTGGCCGAGCCGGTAGTGACCGATGATCCCGATGCATTGGCGGTGCCGAGACTATTTGTCCCAGGCGGCGGCGGCTCGGAGGCAACTGTTCCGGAATTGTTGGGGCCGCCCGGATTTATGGCGGAGTTGTTGATGCCGCCGGCGTTGCCGGTGTCGGAGGGCGTCCCGGTGACGCCGGGGGTACCTGTTCCCGCCGAACCGGGGTTTGGCGAAGCGGTAGCGTTGGCCGGATTGGACGGCGCAGTGGTGACACCCGCTCTGCCTGCTCCCGTCGAACCCCCGCTTGGCGAACCAGCGGACGTACCGCCGGTGCCGCCGCCCGCGCTTCCACCGCCTGCTCCACTACCGCCGGTTTGAGCCATCGACCCGAGGGGGCCAACAACAACCGCGATTGCAATGATCGATGCGATGATCGGAATTCTGGCCATCAGGAAATCTCCGTTTTCTGATTTAACCAGAGCGCGTGGGCCCGGTTCCGCGCCGGAACGATTTTCATGGGCGGCTATTGAACCAGCATCGTTGCGACACGAGGAGGTGGCTGGCCGTGCGCAAATTAATCGACTTCGACGAAGATACTCTCGACAAACTGAAGCAGCTCGCACGCGACAGGATGGCCACCTTTCAGGAACTCGCAGACGAGGCGTTCGCGGACCTGCTTCGGAAGCATGGAGTTCCTGTCGACCTGAAGGATGCGCTCCGCAAGAGCGCAGCACTCTCGAAGTCGCCACCAAAGGCGGACGCCAGATCGGGCTCATCGAGGAAAAGCAGATCATGAGCGATCCGGATCCTTTCGAGGAAGGCCAGCGCGCCGCGCGAAAGAACATTCCGGCGGCAGCCAATCCGTATCGGGACGGCAGTGAGCAACATTCGCTGTGGGCTGCCGGCCATGAAAGCGTTGCCGGAGAGATCGAAGCCGGCGAATCCGAGGCCAGCTAGCGGGCTTCCTCAGCCGATCTTGTTCAGGCCGTTCTTGAATCGCGGTCCGTTGCCGACGTAGAATTGTGCAGCACTTCCCATGTGCGCGACTTGCGCCGGTTCAAGAGTACGGATCACGCGCGCCGGCGCGCCGATGATCAGCGAGTTTTCGGGAAACTGCTTGCCTTCCGTGATCACCGCACCCGCGCCGACGATGCTGCCGCGGCCGATCCTCGCGCCGTTCATGACGATGGAGCCCATCCCGACCAGCGCGCCATCCTCCAGCGTGCATCCGTGCAGGATGACGTTGTGACCAACCGTGCAATTCTTGCCGATCGTCAGCGGAAAACCGAGATCGGTATGGCAGGTGCAGTTGTCCTGCACGTTGGAATTTTCGCCGATCTCGATCCACTCGTTGTCGCCGCGCAACACGGCGCCGAACCAGACGCTGGCAGAACTGTGCAAGCGCACCTTGCCGATTACCGTCGCGGTATCAGCAATGAAATAGTTTCCGTCGGCGGGAAGTTCGGGCGCCTGCCCGTCGAGTTCATAGATCGCCATATCTGCGGATCTCCTGTTCGCGGAGACTTTGGCATAGCCGGTTCACTCAGGCCAGCAGTCCGGCGGCGCGCAGGGTCATCAGGAAGAACGTGCCTGACATCATGCTCCAGAACCCGGCCAGGATCGTCGCCATCATTACGAATTCGACACGGCGGCGTTCGATGCGCGCGCCGCGCAGCGTGTTGCGCATGATGATGAACGGTGCGGCGAACACCAGGAACGGTACAGCCGCGAACGTCTTTGGCACGGCGCCCTCACCCAGCAGCCCGAAGCCCGCCGGGCGCTCGAGCAACGCCTGATATCCGCTGGTCAGGGCACCGGCCAATGCAAATCCAATGCAAAGGGAGAACAGGGAATTCAACGCTTCAGGTGACATCGCAAAAGCTTCCGCTGGAGGGACGCCGTTGCTTCGCAAAATCGCGGACCTGCCGCCACATCATCCTTAAGAAAGGGTTAATGCGGGCCGGCTGTTCAGGCATGGCTCGCAACCTGCCCGCGGCACGAAATCATGCGGAAATTCGATCATACGTGGCATATTCGCAATTGATTCCCCGCCTGCCCCGGATCCCGCTCGCGATGTCGGCAATCACAACCCTCTTCTCAATGGCCCAGCACCGGCTACGCGGTTCGCGCGCGCCTTCCAGCAGCCACATGATCCCCGTGATCGTGGGATGCGCGCTTGGGATGGGCGCGATTGTGCTTGTCACCTTTTTGCTGTGGCCGACCTGGGGACCGGACGGATCAAGCGCGCCGGCGCGGTTGCCGATCAGCATTGGAGCCACGCTCTTCAATGTGCCGACGGCGGCGATCCGCATGAAGATACAGCGCCACTCCGGCGCGCAGGAACGCATCGACCTCAGCTTCAACTTTCCTTCGCTCGAGCCTCCCGATGCGAAGCACGTCAGCGCGGACGCGGTCGAGCAACCCATGCAGCCGATCGACCGGATATTCGTGTCGATCGCCGCCCATCATGACACCCTGGCGCCGGAAACCCGGGTGCGCACCATCTATCCGCGCTATCTGCAACAGCAATCGAGTCCCTTAGAGGATGGGCTGGTGATGCGCGCGTTCCGCGACGGCACGCCCTACAGCAATGAAGATCTGTACCTGGCGAAGATGCCAAACCTGACCGCGCGCTGTACCCGCGACACCACAACGCCGGGGATGTGTCTGAGCGAGCGCCGTGTCGACGGCGCCGACCTGACGTTTCGTTTTCCGCGCAGCTGGCTCGCGCAATGGCGCGACGTGGCCAATGCAATGGACCGGCTTGCGGCGCAATTGCGTGGCGGAGCCGGATGAAAAGCCTCAGCCCTGTTCCACTAGATCGTCCTCGAGGATCGCCATCTGGAACTGGAACGAGCGATCGTCGTCTTCATCATCGACGAACAGCACGCCGATGAATTCCTCTCCGATATAGACCTCCGCCGAATCGTCCTTCTTCGGCCGTGGCACCACGCGAATTTTGGGATTGCCAAACAGACGCTTGAGATAGGCGTCGAGCTTCCTGACTTCCTGAACGTCCACGGCAGTCTCCAATACGATTTGAGGTTTCGGGAATGTTTAGGACGAGACGAAGCGGACCGCTAGTCTAAGTTACAGAGAATCGTACACGCGATTGACCGATGACTTTCACGGTTTGCGCGCATTCCGCTGGTCATCCCGACACTGGACTCAGGTGCATCCGCGCGAGCCGTCAGAGCCCGATGGCATTGAGCATTTGATCCATGGTGCGCGATGGCTCTGCGCAGCCGGCCTCGCCGACAATTTTGGCGGGAACCCCCGCTACGGTGACGTTGTGAGGCACCGCCTTCACGACGACGGAACCGGCTGCGATGCGGGCGCAATGGCCGACCTCGATATTACCGAGAATCTTGGCCCCTGCTCCGATCAATACACCGCGGCGGATCTTTGGATGTCGGTCCTCGTTTTCCTTGCCGGTACCGCCGAGAGTAACGCCATGCAGGATCGAGACGTCGTCTTCGATGACAGCGGTTTCGCCGCACACGAATCCGGTGGCGTGATCGAGAAAGATGCCGCGGCCGATCCGGGCCGCTGGGTTGATGTCGGTCTGAAATACCGCCGATGACCGGCTCTGCAGATAGTAAGCAAAATCCTTGCGGCCTTTTTGATACAGCCAGTGCGCCAGCCGATGGGTCTGCAGCGCATGGAAGCCTTTGAAGTAGAGCAGCGGATCGATGAAGCGCGACGTCGCCGGGTCGCGGTCGTACACTGCCACCATGTCGGCACGGAAGGCGTTGCCCAGATCGGGTTCGTCGCGCAGCGCTTCGTCATAAGTCTGGCGTATCAAATCGCCCGATAGCGCCGAATGGTCGAGACGTTCGGCGATGCGATGCACCACGGAGTCCTCCAACCGCTCGTGATGCAGCACGGTGGAGTAAATAAACGAGGCCAGCTCCGGTTCGCGGCGCACGATGTCTTCCGCCTCGGTGCGCACGCGGTCCCAGATTGGATCGAGCGCGGCAAGCTTCGCGCCCTGCGGACTGACCTGATGCTTTGCCATTCTCTGCTCTCGCGCGAGTTCTGAGGTTCTGATCATCGATTATAGCACGGCCGGCGGACGGCTGTCCCGCGCCTTTCCGCGAGGGACGAACGCGGGCTTGGCTTTGCATTGCACGCTAAAACATGGAAGCAGCACATGTTCTTCATGGCGGAAATCCACTTGCGCTAAATGCCTTTGGTCCAAGTGGTCGGAAATTCGAGCAAATCAAGCCGGTCTACTACCGCCGTCGGTGGATTTTCCCATCGCGCCCAATCGTGAGAGAAAATCCAGCACGCCTGATTTGTAAACTTTGTCGCCAACCGCACGCATGTGGTCGCGGTTGGGAATGTTGAGAACCTTGGCGCCGGGGATGATTTTGCCGAGCGCTTCCGCCGAGCCGGCGATTTCGTCCTTTGTTCCGACCGCGATCAGCACGGGAAGGCTGATGGCGGCAGCCTGCTCCCGCGTCATCAGGCGCCGCGAGCCGCGCAGGCAGGCAGCGAGCGCACGACGATCAGAACGGGTCTGGTCCGCGAACGCGCGAAAAGTCCGTCCCACCGGATCGGTGACGTCATCGAGCGAATTCGCCTCCAGCGCCTCGGCCACGTTTTCGCCGGGGCCGCCGCCCTCGATGAGGCCAATTCCAATGCCGCCCAAAATCGCCGACCGCAGCCGCTGCGGCTGGCTTTGCGCGAGCCAGGCCATCATCCGCGAGCCCAGCGAATACCCCATGACATCGGCACGCTCGATGCCAAGATGATCCATTAACGCGGTGACATCACCGGCCATGGTTGGGACGTGATACGCCTCGGGATCATAGAGCTTGCCGGACTCGCCATGGCCCCGATTGTCGAGCGCCACGACACGGCGGCCGCTTTTCTTCAATTCCGAAACCCATGTAGGATACACCCAGTTCACATTCTTGGTCGACGCAAAACCGTGCACGAGAACGATCGGCTCGCCCTCGCCCTCGTCAAGGTAGGCAATTTCAACAGCGCCGTTGTGAAAACTCGGCATCAAGCACCATGCTCTGGCAAAGGGGAATGGACGGCCGTGAGGCTAGCCGCTTGCGCCTGAGATCGCCACTGCCGGTTGGCACGCGGCCATCTGCTGGCGGAAGCGCCGTGCCTTCTTGCGATCGAGCCAGGACTGCGTCAGCCGCTCCGTCATCGCCTTGATCGACGATAAAAAGCCGAACAGCGCCAGCACCGCCCCGAACAGCCACAGCGACAGATCGAATGCGCCGGCCGCCAGCAGCAACGCGCCGCGCCCTAACAGTTTCAAAATGGCGCGAGTCTTGCCGCCGCTCGCCTCCGCCAGCCGCGCCGCCCGCGCCATATCCTTGGGATTCTCCGCGATCCGCAGCATGTCCTGCGCGGCGCGGATACCGGCGTTCTCGCCGACCCGTCCGACGTCCTTGGCAAGACGAACCAGCGCGCCCGCCTTCTCGGCTTTGAAAGTGGCTCGTATCGCACTGGCCGTTTGAACCGGCCGTAGGACCGAACCGGAAGCGACCGCCTTCTGCAGCATCGGCGTGTCCACCATTTGGCGCGCCGAGCGGCCGGCCCATTCCGTGAGCCTCTCGCCGAGCCGCCCAACCTTGCGGGCGTCCTTAACGAGCGTGAGCCCCGCGCGCGCGGGTGCCACCTCGCCGAGAGATACATACGTGGCGGCCGTCACTACCAGACCCGCTGCCGCGAGCCCGAGCACCAATCGGTCGGTGTCCTCGCCCATGGCAAGGTGCTTGCCTTCGCGCACCATGTCCCTGATGTCGCCGAACACCAGAAGATCGCCGGCGACGGTACCCGAGAGGCTGGCGACATCGTCGGCGTTTCCGGTCACGAGCCCGGCGGCAAAGCGCTTGGCGAAATGCGCGGACGAATTTGCTTCAGCGACCGCATTACTCACGCGCCTTGAGAGCTCTTCGTTCAGCGGAATGTCTTTGTCCCGGGCGAGTTCGACAAGGCTGTCGGCAAGATCGGCATCATCAGCGCCCAGCGCCGCCTCGATATTCTCTGTGACGACGGCGGGCTCAGTTCGCAGAGCAGAGTTCAATCGGGCGTCGGCGAACCCGGCGGGATCGTCCTGCGCTGCGAGAATAAAGGCCGCATCGCGGGCACGTGGCCACAGCAGCGCGCACATAACCGCGCACACCAACATACCAGCCAAAGCAATCCGTTTCATCCCGAAAAACCGGTGTTTTCGCCTACCGGAAAATGGTGCGCCGTTTTTCAGATTCGTGCGCAGCTTCGGTGCTGCTGCGGCGTGCTGAGTGTGTCCGGCTCCATTGCCACGCAAGGTGAATATAATGTCCGACCATGTCGTTCCGCACTTTCACAACGATGCCGGCGTAGCGGTCATTGAGATCGGCTCGCAGGAGTTCATGTGCGTGGGCGCCAATCCGCCTTTCGATCACCCGCATGTCTTTCTCGATCTCGGCAATGACAACGAGATCATCTGCCCCTATTGCTCGACGCTTTATCGTTTCGCCGCCGACCTGAAAGCTGGCGAGGCCCGGCCGCCTGAATGTGTCGTCAAGGACAAGGCCGCCTGATCGAGCAGTGGCGTGGCCGGATCGCGCACCATCTTCGTCGCTGGTGCCGGAATCGGGGGATTGACCGTCTCGTTGGCGCTCGCGGCACGAGGATTTCGCGTCGTCATTCTGGAGAAATCCGAGCGTCTTGAGGAAATCGGCGCCGGCCTTCAGCTCTCGCCCAACGCCAGCCGCGTGCTGGTCGCGCTGGGATTGCAGCCCCGGCTCGCAGGGCGCGCCGTCACGCCCGAGGCTATCAGCCTGATGAGCGTGCGCAGCGGCGGAGAAGTGGCGCGCCTGCAACTCGGGGAAGTCGCCGCTCGCAGCGCCGGCGCGCCGTATTGGGTGGTGCATCGCGCCGATCTGCAGGCCGCGTTGCACGCGGAGGTCAACGAACATCACGATATCGAATTGCGGCTCGGCTGCCAGTTCGAAGACGTTGCTAGCCATGCCAAGGGATTGACCGTGGTCCATCGCAGCGGCATGACGCGCCAGCAGGATCTGGCGCTGGCACTGATCGGCGCTGACGGAATCTGGTCGGCGGTGCGGCATCATCTGTTTCCGCACGTGCAGCCGCAGTTCTCCGGTCTGATCGCCTGGCGCGGAACGCTCGATGCCACGCAGTTGCCGCGCGAATATGCCTCGCGTGGCGTGCAGCTCTGGATGGGCCCGAACGCGCATCTGGTTGCCTATCCGATCTCGGGGGCGCGGCAGATCAACATCGTTGCGATGGTGCCCGGGACGTGGAACCGGCCGGGCTGGAGCGCCCCAGGCGACGGCAACGAACTCAGAAACACTTTCGCCTCGCCGAGATGGCCGGGTCCTGCGCGGATGATGGTCGCCGCTGTTGACGGCTGGCGGAAGTTCGCGCTGTTCACGGTGCCCGATGGCGGCCAATGGACCCAAGGCGCGATCGCGCTGCTCGGCGACTCGGCCCACGCCATGCTGCCGTTTGCCGCGCAAGGCGCGGGAATGGCGATCGAGGATGCAGCCGTGCTGGCCAGGTGCCTGGCCGAAGTCCAGAACGAAGGTGGCCCGGCGATGGCGGCGGCGCTGCAACGCTACGCGCGCGAGCGCCGACCACGTGTGGCGCGCGTTTAGCGTATGGCGAAGCGCAACGCGGCGATCTACCACCTCAGCGGTCCCGCGGCCTTCGCGCGCGATCTCGCGATGAAGGCCATCGGAGCGCGCCGGCTGCTCGCGCGACAGAACTGGATTTACGACTGGCGGGTGTGAGCAGCATGATAGGAAAGAGCGCGGCATATCGAATTCAGTTCGTCATAGTTGGGAATGTTTAGACGAGCGAAGCTCGCTCTTTCTTGTCCCTCCCGCTTTAGTGGGGAGGTCGGCCACAGCGAAGCGGAGGCCGGGGTGGGGGTGACGTGAGGATGCGCTCTATCGGACAGGCCTCACGCGTTGATACTTCTGCGCTCCGTCTCCGTCATTGCGAGCGAAGCGAAGCAATCCATGGCTCGGCATCGCCAAATCGAAGAAGGATTGCTTCGTCGCTTCGCCCAGCCATGACGGAGAGTAACCGGCGACTACAACGGCGTCATCACCGGGCTTGTCCCGGTGATCCACGCCCTGGCTTTGTTACCGCAAGAAAGACGTGGATGGCCGGGACAAGCCCACGGCTGTCCGGTTCGATTTTTGTGCACCACGGTCACACCGGATTTCACCCGGCATTCCCCGCGCGATGGTTTTAACGGTTTCCTTCGTGCTCTTCCCGGTGACCGGGCTTGTTTGCCACCGTCGCCAGCGGAAATACTTCCGCCGACTTGATGCCAGCGTCGGGGCATCAGAACCACACGACTTCGCCGTCCGCCTCAGTGCTGTTCGTCAGCAGCACCATCAGCGTCCATCGCATCCCGTGCCCAACGTCCGTGACGATCGCGAAACGCCCCTCAGTGGGACGGGATGGCGCGACTAATGAAGTGATTTGCTTTGGAGAGGAACGGAAATGTTTTTGCAACTGGGACTGGACAGCCCAAATCAGATTGATCCCGTTGGACAAATTACGTTTAGCGCGCATGGCGAATTCGAATGGGTCCGCTCTCTGACGCCTTCATGGGCGTTCCAAAGCGCTCTAATACACCGCGCTGCCGGAGCGAGACGGCTGCGCCGCTCTGGGCGTCGCCGGTGCAGCAACGGACGGCGCGGGCGTTGGCGTCGCAGTTGCCGGCGTGGAGACGCATTTACTTCGTCGCCAGGCCTCCTCGGCGAAACTGGCCTGCCCGCGCACCGAAACGTATTCGTTGCGATAGGCGAGTTCGGCCACCACCGGGCCGGCGACGCCGGTTTCGGCTTTCGCCATCAGGCCCCGCAATTCAGCGCTGCGGTTTGCGAGGTTTTTCCGCTCGGTCTCGAGCTGCTTGCAGTCGTAGAGATCGTATTTGGCCGGATCGGCGAAGGCGGTGGCCATGGTGTCGCTCATCTCGGCGCAACCGTTCAGCCCGAGGCCAAGCGCCAGCAGCGCGGCCGCGGTGGCGGCGCGCAGATGCAGCCTGGAACAGGAGATGCCAACGATCATGCGAGCTTTGGTAAAGCGACTGTCTTGAGGTTGCGTAAAGCAGGCGGGGGTGACCGGATTGAGGCTTTGCCAAAGCACTCGCGCTCGCCTAAGGAATAGCGGCGGTTTTCTTCAGCCCAGCCCAATTCCATTGCTTAAGAAAACGCGCTAACTAGCTGATCTCGCGACCAAAGCGGACGTGGCGGAACTGGTAGACGCAAGGGACTTAAAATCCCTCGATGGCAACGTCGTGTGGGTTCGAGTCCCACGAATTGCGACCCATGCGAGTTGAGCGTCATGCTGTTCAGCAATAGCTGCCACATTAGCCCCCTTCTTGCGAATGTTGTAGGTGGGGTTCAACGCACCTCGGGCCGTATATTTATTTCGTGTTTTCACTCCTATCATATAGCGGATGCCGCTCCGCTCCGCGGCAATATCTCGAAACGGATGATTGAATGTTGACTCGTTTCAAATCGCGGACGAACTTCGCCCCGCTTAGCAGCGTTAGTGCTTTTCTTTCTCCCCAGAAGCCAAGGGCCTTTCTGCGTTCGTGTTCTGTCATCATCGGAAGTGCCTTGATGCGATTGAAGGAAATAGCGACCGGATCAAACCATTTCTCTGGGCCGAAAATTATAAGCCCCATAGCTGTCTGATATGACGGCATTACGTGCGGACTAGGGAATATCGAGGTCATCTCACGCGATTTTGCTAATGATGCTTCCCCGTATATGAAGCCACACAGCACTCGTCAGATCGCACGATAGGAGGGTGACCTACACCTTCGCGGTTCGTCACGGGTCCTCTGGCCGCGAGCGCAAATGCGGTAGGCGGCATGGTTCCCCGAGCCAGCGAGCACTCAAGTGCCGCACAATGGCCTCATGGTGGCCAATATCCCCGCCGTTGATACCATTAATTCTGTTTCGTGCGG
Organism: Alphaproteobacteria bacterium; assembly: GCA_005884855.1. GTDB lineage: Bacteria > Pseudomonadota > Alphaproteobacteria > Rhizobiales > Xanthobacteraceae > Bradyrhizobium. The sequence continues at coordinate 15,929 of VAZS01000378.1, forward strand.
GGACATCCGCGCTCGTCTCATATGTCAACAAGGGATCAGCCGATGAATTTTTTTCGATCCGAAAAGATTTCACTAACTGAAGACAACCTTGTCGCTGAAGTTGAGGCGGGTATGCGCGACTTCGTCCGAGGCGACGTGGCAGATTTGCGCCGTCCGGCAAGGCTGCCTACCACCACCGATACGGTACTCGAGCCGAGCACAGTGGCTGCCGTCAACAACATCAATTCGTTAGTCGAGCGCGTCGCCGGGCCGTCACTTACGGAAATTACAAACTTAATTTCTGAACTCACAAGTATGCGCGAAATGCTGCACGCCGAAGGTCATCGCGTGCAACGTGAGATGTCAGGCTACGGCCAGCTCAGTCAGGTCGCCAACGAAACCACGCGCATGATCGCCGATAACGTGTCCGAATGGAAGCGCGTTGCGGAGGGCCTGCGCAACGGCTGACATCGATACTCTTACGTCAGCGCATGAGTGGTGCATATGTCGTCATGCCCGCGCCAGGCGACGAAGCTTCGCTTCGCGCCGATGTCGCGGGTATCCACGCCTTCCTCACAGCCAAAAAAACGTGGATGGCCGGGGGAAGCCCGGACGTCGAGCGCGGAAGATGCGCTTCGCGCTTTTGCCCGGCCATGACGAAATATCCACCTCAGCGACATTTCAGGTTCATGTGAACTTGCTCACATACGCGCTTCGCCATCCGAGTTATCGAGGTGCGGGGCGTATCAACGTGTGCAGCATGAAAACGAGCTTCGAGTTTGTGACGGTTAGCACTGCAATCGTGTTCGATGTGGAGCGGGAATTACAACTACTGGAACGCTGCGCATTGGAATGTTCGCTGATTGCTGAATCCGCGACGGATCGCCGCGCGAAATGCGAACACCAGGCGCTTGCCTCCGAGTATCGGGAAATTGCGGAGGCACTGAGGTCCTACCGCCGGGTGACGGTCGGTCCTGCGCACCGGTCTTCGGCGTTTCTGTAGGACACTCCGCGAGCCTGGGAGTCAGTTACTTCGGTTTAGGATCCGGCGGGCATTCGGGGCGAACTTCCATGGGTTTTGCCCCGCTCTGCACTGTAGGCGCAGCCGAATTCGAACCACCGGCGTCAGGAAGGACCGCGCTCTTTTCCATCGCCATGGAATTCGCACCGGTGGTCGCCGAGGGTGAGGTGGTGCAATTGGTTTCCTGCTTTTGGCTCGGTGGCGCTGTCGACTGTGCGGCCGCGGGCCCCACTATCAACGATGCTAGGAAGACAACCGCGACACACCATGTTCACTCCCGTTGGAACCAAAGCCCTTTCCCAAATGGAACGTACTTACAAGACGATGGTTCCATCTCCCTTTCAGCGGCTCGGATTTGAACTTTCCCATCCGCCGTGTGGGCACGCTCGCTCGTTATCCGATCTTGCCCTACACTGGTTCTCAAAATGGTGAGGCTTCAGAGACCAGCCTTGCCGAACAACATCCAGATGAAGGTGCCGACGAAGGCTGAGCCACCTAGCCTCGACAGGCTCGAGTCGACCGCCTCGGAGCATTTGGAGGACACATGCGGCGTCTGGTGACACCTTCGATCGTGATCGCTCTGGTTGCGATGCTTGTCGGCTTCATTTACCGCCATTTCGCGGATGATCCGGCCGATGCCACGGTGGCGAACTATGCCCGTAGCGGCCTTCATGCGATGGGAATAGCCTTTTCGGGTTGGGCAGTTCATCTCTACTTCATATCTCGCCGCAGCGAGTGGATACGGACATGGCCACTTTGGTTCGAACTCTGCCTCCGTTCGCTGCTCATGGCGGTCGTTGTTGCGATAGCCGTCGTAACTTTGCAGGTCGCGCTCTACAGCAACCGCTTGGAAGCAGCGTGGCTAGCTGCCAAATTTCCGCAGATATTTGGCATCTCATTGGTCATGTCGATCGTAATAGGTGCGATATTCGAGCTGACGCAGCTCGTGGGGAGTTGGGTATTGCTCAACGTCCTCGTTGGACGATATCGGAGGCCACGGCGAGAAGCGCGGGCATTAATGTTTCTCGATCTTTCTGGGTCGACTTCTCTGGCTGAGTCGATGGGTGAGCTGCGTACGTACGACTTCCTGGCCCGTTTCTTTTTCGACATAGACGAGGCCATTCTTGCACACGGCGGGGAAGTTCATGCCTACGTCGGGGACGAGGTGATCGTAACATGGCCGCTCACCAGGCCGGCGTCGGCTGCCGGTTGCATCGACTGCTTTTTTGGTATCCAAGACAGGATCGCGGAGAGAGCCGACCTGTACCGCCGCGAATTTGGCCTCGTACCACAATTCCGCGCAGCATTGCATGCTGGTCCAGTGGTGATCAGTGAGTGCGGCGACTCGCGCCGTCAGATCGCCCTCTTCGGCGACAGCATGAATGTCACAGCGCGCATTCAGGAGCAGTGCAAGGAAACCGGTCGGAATCTGCTTGTTTCGGCTGATCTCCTCAAGCAAATCCCTGCCGCACCTGGCGTCTCAGTTGAGGCGCTTGGGTTAAAACAGTTGCGCGGGCGGTCAGGGGCGGTGGAACTCTTCGCTATCGAACGCCCACGAAGGCCCACAATTGATGGAGCCAAGCCGCCGCAAGATCATCTAAGTGAACTCGCCCTCAGTCGGTCACCTTAGCAAAACCGCCCTCACTCCGACTTGTCGATATTCCAGAACACCGGCGTCGCCGGGCCGTCGAGCACGCCGGTGAGCGATTTGCGCCACGCGGCCGGCGCCATGTATTGGCCGAGCGGGATGTAGATCACCTGCTCATAGACCCGCGCCTGGATATCGGCGGCGATTTTCTTTTGCTCCTGCGGCGAGGTCGAGCGCGCATAGGCGTCGCGCATCTCCTCCATCTTGGCGTCCTCCGGCCAGCCGAACCAGCCGCCGTTCTTGCCTTGCGCAGCAACTGCGCAGCGACGATCGGTTGCGCCTTCAGCGTCACGACATCGCCGGGAGCCATGATCACGATGGGCGTACCGTCATAGCCAGACTCGGCCAGCAGTTTCTTGGCCTCGGCCTTACCGTTGCCCTTTACCAGCGTCTCCGACCCGGCTTCGTTCGCCAACGGCGTGTCGCACATAAAAATCGCGCCGCAGAGTTTGAAATATTCGGGGTTGCCGACCATCGCATCCAGAATGTCTTTTTGATTCAAGGCCAGGAAGGCTGCGCGGCGAACCTTGAGGTTGTCGAAAGGCGGATAGAGGAAGTTCATCCGCCCGACCGTCTGAAACCCGATCTTGTCGAGGGCCTCGACCTTCAGCTCCTTGTTTGCAGTCAGCACAGGGAGAATATCGAAGGACGGGTTCTCGATGAAATCGATGTCACCGGACTGCAATGCGTTTACCGCGGTCTGCGCATCGGCCATCGTGATCCACTCGACGCGATCGACCTTGGCCACCTTGCCGCCAGAGGTCCAGCTCGGGGCTTCCTTGCGTGGCACATAGTCTTTGTTTTTCTCATAGGCCGCCTTCACGCCAGGCTGAAATTCGGCCTGCATGAATTTGAACGGGCCCGAGCCGATGTGCTCCGAGATGGCTTTGTCGGCCGGCGTCTCCGCGATTCGCTTCGGCATCATGAACGGGACTACCGAGGAGGGTTTTCCGATCGACTCCAGCACCAGGCCGTAGGGCTCTTTTAGCTTAAGCGTAATGGTTTTGGCGTCAGTCGCCTCGATGCTCGCCGTGAAGTTCATCAACTTCTGGCCCATGCCGTCACGCTTGCCCCAGCGTTGCAGCGAGGCGACGCAATCCTCCGCCGTGACCGGCGCGCCGTCATGCCACTTCAGGCCGTCACGCAGTGTGAAGGTGTAGGTCAGCTTGTCGTCCGAAACCTTCCAATCCGCCATTTGCGGCTGGATCTTGAAACTGGAATCGGTCGCCAGCAGCGTGTCATAGACCATGTAGCCATGATCGCGCGAGATATAGGCCGTGGTGATGATCGGATCGGTCACGCGGAGATCGGAATGCATCACCGCCGTGATGGTCTTGGCGTCCGCCAGCGATGGCAAGGCCAACGCGGCCCCGAGCGCAAGCCCGCGAGCCAGGCGCGAGGCGATCGTGGGACGTTTGCAGCGCGGCATCTGGAACATTCTAACTCTCCGTGACGTAAAATCGGTCAATCCGACGATTTGTTGTGCATGCGGCGCGTTATTTGGTCACGCTAACATGCTGCTACTCCATGACATTTGAGACTTGCATCATGCGCAGCGCGCGTCAATCGGGTTTTGTCTCATAGCCCTGCGACGCCTCGTCCCTGATGTTTGACTTTACAAATTCATCACGGATCATTCTCGTAGGCGGCGTTTCGATACCAAGGCGTCGTTGCAGTCAGCTCGCAAACCAGCTCGCAAGCCAAGAGAATTTGTCATGAACCCGGCCAACCTTCCCTTTGACTCCGAAGCCATGCTTCAGGGGCTGCGCGGCTGGGTGGAATGCGAAAGCCCGACCTGGGATGCAAGCGCGGTCGAACGCATGCTCGACCTCGCCGCGCGCGAAATGGCTATCATGGGTGCGTCGATCGAGCGCATCGCCGGCAGACAAGGCTTTGGCGGTTGCGTTCGGGCGCGGTTTCCGCATCCCAGGCAAGGCCAGCCGGGAATTCTTGTTGCCGGACATCTCGATACGGTTCACCCCATCGGCACGCTGGAAAAGCTGGCCTGGCGCCGCGAAGGCAACAAGTGCTTCGGCCCGGGCATATTCGACATGAAGGGCGGCAATTACCTGACGCTGGAAGCGATCCGGCAGTTGGCGCGCGCCGCTTTCACGACCCCGCTGCCAATCACTTCAATCTGGAGGCAACAGGCAAACCGAGCCATGCCGGCGCCACGCTGTCTTTGGGCCGCTCCGCGATCCGCGAGATGGCGCGCCAGATCATCGCCATCGACGGCATGACTACGGACGACTGCACTTTCAGCGTCGGGATCGTTCATGGCGGCCAGTGGGTCAATTGCGTCGCCACCACCTGCACCGGGGAAGCGCTAAGCATGGCCAAGCGCCAGGCCGATCTCGACCGCGGCGTGGAACGCATGCTGGCGCTTTCCGGAACCGCCAACGAGGTGACGTTCAAGGTCAGCCGCGGCGTGACCCGTCCGGTGTGGGAGCCCGATGGCGGCACCATGGCGCTCTATGAAAAGGCGCGAGGGGTGGCGAAGCAGATGGGGCTCGAACTGCCCCACGGCAGCGCGGGGGGCGGTTCCGATGCCAACTTCACCGGCGCAATGGGAATCCCGACGCTCGATGGGCTGGGCGTTCGCGGTGCCGACGCGCATACGCTCAACGAACATATCGAGGTCGACAGCCTGGCTGAGCGTGGCCGGTTGATGGCGGGGCTGCTGGCGACGCTGGAGTGATGGAGCGTCGTTCCATCCCGATGGCACAGGATTTGCTAAACTTTGCAATCCAACGCCAGAATGCGAGAATGGCATCATGAAAGATTTCTGTGACGTGCTGAAAGCTGGACGGAATAGGCAGGCCTGATGCTTGGATACCTCGTTCGCCGCGTGCTTGCCGCCATTCCCGTGATGGGCGTGGTCGCGCTGTTCGTGTTTCTGCTGCTGCGCCTGACCCCGGGCGATCCCGCCGCCATTCTGGCCGGCGACAACGCGAGCCCTGAGCAGTTGGAGCGCATCCGCGCCTCGCTTGGTCTGAACGAGCCGCTTTACGAGCAATTCTTCACCTGGATAAACAAGCTGCTGCATGGCGATCTCGGGGTCTCGCTGATCTCGCACGTGCCGGTGCTGCAGATGATCGGCCAGCGCGTCGAGCCCTCGATCTCGATCGCGCTCTCCACCATCGTGCTCTCGATTCTGGTCGCGGTGCCACTCGGGGTGATCGCGGCATGGAAGCACGGCACCTGGATCGACCGCTTCGTGATGGGATTGTCGGTGGTGGGCTTCTCTGTTCCGGTGTTTGTGATCGGCTATGTGCTGATCCAGATCTTCGCGATCGAACTCCGCTGGGTGCCGGTGCAGGGCTTCAAAAGCATCACTACGGGTTTTGGTCCATTTTTCGAACGCATCATCCTGCCAACCTGCACGCTATCCTTTATCTACGTCGCCTTGATCGCGCGCATGACCCGCGCGTCGATGCTGGATGTACTGGGTGAGGATTACGTCCGCACGGCACGCGCCAAGGGCATCGGCGAGATGGCCGTGCTGCTGCGACATGCGCTGCGCAACGCGGCCGTGCCGGTCATCACCGTGATCGGCACCGGGTTTGCGTTGTTGATCTCCGGCGTCGTCGTCACCGAGAGCGTGTTCAACCTGCCCGGCGTCGGCCGCCTCACGGTGGATGCCGTGCTGGCGCGCGACTATCCCGTCATTCAGGCGATGATCCTTCTGACGTCGGCGATCTATGTCACGGTCAATCTCCTGATCGACGTCGCCTATACCCTGCTCGATCCCAGGATCAGATACTGATGGCGATCGAAACCCTTCCCGAACCGTCTATTCCCGTCACCACGCCGTTCCGGCCGGGGCTCGGATTTCTCACGGCGACGCCGATTATCGCCGCCGCAAGCATCTGTCTTGCGCTGGTGATCTTGTCCGCGCTGCTGGCGCCCTGGCTTTCGCCGCACGATCCACTGCTGCTCGCCCCGGCGCAGCGGCTGAAGCCCGCGACCGCGCAATTCATGCTCGGTACCGACGGCTACGGCCGCGACGTGCTTTCCCGGATTCTGTACGGGGGGCGGATATCGCTGCTGATCGGGCTTGGCGCGGCGGTGTTCAGCATCGGCGTGGGGCTTGTGATCGGCCTCGTCTCGGGCTTCTTCAGGTGGGTCGACGCGATCATGATGCGCGTCATGGACGGCTTGATGGCGATCCCGAGCATTCTGCTGGCCATTGCCGTGGTGTCGCTCTCGGGTGCCAGCCTGATGACGGTGCTGGTCGCCATCACCATTCCCGAAATTCCACGGGTGGCGCGGCTGGTGCGCTCGGTTGTGCTCTCAGCCCGCGAGGAGCCTTACGTCGAAGCCGCGATCTCGGTGGGCTCCAGCCTGCCCAAGATCATGTGGCGGCATTTGATGCCGAACACTATCGCCCCGCTGATCGTGCAAGGCACTT
>VAZS01000038.1 GCA_005884855.1 Alphaproteobacteria bacterium
CGAGCAGGAGGATATCGGCGTGGGCAGCAGCGAAACCGTCGAGGCTTTGTTCAAGTAACGTATCGGTGCTGTTGATCAGCATTTTCATCCAGCGTCCCCCTCCCGATTGTCGCTTGTGCACTCCGGCTCACCGTCAGCCCACACTCTCAGCGTAACGCGCGAGCCGTGCTGCGAAATCGACAACGAGTTGTTCGAGCGAACGGTTCTTCTTGTCATCACCGAGATCGGGCACAGTCACGGTGATGTTGCGGGTCCGCGTTTCGCGATGAGGCGCGCGGAGGCGCCCTGGATGTGCGCGCCCATAGGCCTCGATGAATGCCGCGCGCTCCGCGCCGGAAAGATGACAGACCTCGAAGATGATGGCGACATGCTTCGCCGGTATGGGCACCAGATAGGCCGGATTGGTAATCTGGGTCACGAACGAGCGGTTCTTGCCCAGGGCTGCCGCGAGCTTCAGCCTCGTGCCGGACGGCCGGTTGTCGAGCACTTGCCGCAGGATCGCCTTGTAGCCGGCGACATTTTTATCGCCGTGCGTTTGTTCGCCTGCACCGTCGGTCATGTTTTCACCGTCGCAATCGTAGCCTTGAGCCGGCCGATGGCAACCGGCGACACCGAGAGTGACGTGAGCCCCGTCGCAAGCAGCGCTTTCGTCAGGCGAATGTCGGCCGCCGCGTCGCCGCAGAGCGAGACCTCGACCCCGCGCGCTCGTCCAGCCTCAACCGCACGGGTGATGAGCGCCAGTACCGCAGGGTTGCCTGTATCATTGAGGTCGGCGACCATCCCATTGTCGCGCGCCGCGGCCATCGTATATTGCGTCAGGTCATTCGAACCGATTGAATAGAACCCGGCGTCGAAATCCTCGGCACGCAACGCTGCGGCCGGCACCTCGACCATGATACCGAGCAGCGGACGGGCGCAGGCGATCCCTTTTGCCCTCAGCGCCGCGATCTCGGCATCAAGAAACTCGCGCGCGCGGTCGAGCTCCGAGGGAATGGTGACCATCGGCAGCATGACTTTAAGAGGTCCATGCACAGCCGCACGCGCCAGTGCCCTGAGCTGCAGACGGAACGCCTCCGGGCGCAAAAGCGATAGGCGGATGCCGCGTAGCCCCAGGAAGGGGTTGCTCTCACCATCGATCGTCAACCCGGCGATTGGCTTGTCGCCGCCGGCGTCGAGCGTGCGGATGGTAACCGGTCTACCTTGCGCCCAGTCGAGAATGCGCCGATAGACCGCAAATTGAGTTTCCTCATCCGGCAGCGCTTGAGACGCCTCGAACAAGAATTCGGTTCGCACGAGGCCAATGCCGTCGCAGATCGCGGGATCGAGATTCGTGAGCTCTTCAGGTGCTGCGATGTTGAGAAGAAGCGTGATCCGCCGGCCATCTGCAGTAAGCGCGGGTTTGGCGCGGTCGGCGTCCGCGAGCGCATGTGCAGCATGGGCGGTCTTCATGCGCTGCTCGAACTGGCGTTTCGTTTCCGGCTCAGGGTCGAAGATCACGGTGCCAGCATCTCCATCGACGAGTGCCAAGGCCGGTGGTCGCCCGTCCCATGACAGCGGACCCACCCCTACTACCATGGGAGTCCCGCGCGCGCGCGCCAACATCGCAACATGTGAGGAAGATGAGCCCGCCGCAAGGACGATGGCGCCACCGCGTCTCCAGTCCGCAGCAAGGAAAGCGGAGGGCGAGATTTCGTCGCTTGCGACGATCGAGCCACCGCTGATCGCCGAGGAGTTTTCCGAGCCATTCAGGCGTTCGAGCACGCGGTCTCGGATATCCATAAGATCGGCGACACGGGCGCGGAAATATTCATCTTCTGCCGAGCGATATCCCGCGATTTCTGCATTGAGCACCGAACGCCATGCCTGGTCTGCAGGAATGCCTGTTGCGATGGCGTCGAATGCCCCCTCCGCCAGCGCATCGTCCCCGAGCATTGCGACCTGAAATTCAAGAATATCAGCCGCCTCGCCCTGCTCCGCTTTGATCAGTTTGGCGAGATCTGCTGCCGCGCCTTCGACCGCCGCCTTCAAGGCGACCGTTTCCTGCGCGGGATCGCCCGACACCCTGCGGCTTTCCACGATGCCCATCAGAACGGTGACGGGTCCAATTGCAAGACCGGGCGACGCGGCACGACCCGTGAGATGGATCTCAGTCACTGCTTCAAGCCTCGCCAAAACCGTCATGGACCAGCGCGAGCACGGCCGCGAGTGCCGCCTCGCCGTCGAGACCAGTGACGCGGAAATAAAGCATGGCGCCCTGCGGGGCCTTAACCCGCATTACCTTCACGGGGCTTTTGGCATCTGTCCATGGTCCATCGGCATCAAGCGCAATTTCGATCGTCGCCGCAAAGCTCTTCGCGCATTGCGTCAGCTTGACTGATGGCCGCGCATGCAGACCTACCGGATTGACGAGAACCGCCGAGGCCGTCAGCGTCGTAAAACTTTTGGACGCCCGGCTGGCGTTGGCGTCATGCATAGAATTCCTCCGCGCTACGTTGGACCGCGGACAGTGACGAGCCACCCGAGGACTCTGTCGCTGCGATCACCGCGCCCTCCACGACCGGCGCATTGCAGATAACGACACGTCCACGCCGGTCTTCCGCCAGCATCTCAACCGCCATCTCTGAATTCGTCTCGGCCCCGCCGAGATCGACAAGGATAGCCACGCCGGCAGAAGACCATGCGATCTCGATCGCCTTGAGGATGCCCGCAACGTTGGTGCCAAGCCCGCCCTCGGGGTCGCCACCTGTCCAAGCGAGCGGCACGGCATTGCCGACCATCTGACGAACCATATCGGCCGCCCCCTCCGCGATTTTGGCGGAATGCGAAACGATAACGATTCCGACGTTGCCAGATTCTGAATTGCTCATAAACCTGCCTCGATGGTCAGTGTTGCAACGGCTGCGCCGATAAGGAGGGAGGCCGAGCGCGAACCAGGATCCATATGACCGATAGAACGTTCGCCGAGAAAGGACGCCCGGCCGCGTGTCGCGAGCATGGGCGTGGTACGCACGGCCGCCTTGGCAGCTTCCGCGGCGATCGCTTCGGCATCAGCTCCCGCCGCAAATATCGCCTGCACCGGCACAAGGACATCGAGCAAGGTCTTCTGTCCGGCTTCCGACCGCCCGCGCGCCTTGACGGATTCGATTGCCTTACCGGTTGCCCCAACGAGATCGGAGCGCGTTGGCTGCTCCGGGACGGCTTTGCCGAGTTCTATGAAGAATGTACCGACGAGCGGCCCTGAGGCGCCTCCGACCTTCATCACAAGCGTCGTGCCGATCGTCCGCAGCATTTCTGGTAGTGATTTATCTGCAAGGCCCGGCAGCGTTGCGAGCACGGCCTCGAAGCCACGCTTCATGTTCAGCCCGTGATCGCCATCGCCGATCGCCTGGTCGAGGCTGGTCAATTCGTCCGCGTGCTCGATCACCGACACGGCGAGCGCCCGCACCAGGTTTTCTTTTGCAGCTCGATTGAGGCTCATGCCGCGATTCTCCTGCCGGTCGCATCAAAGAACAGTGGATTGTTGAGGCGGAGCGACACGACGTCTCCGGCACCAAGCCTCGCCTCCGGGTCCGATAGCGTCACGATTGGTTGGCCGCCCAGATCGAGGTGGAGATGGCTCTGGTCTCCCAGATGTTCGACACGCCTGACGGTTGCCGACACGTCTCCACGGCCGGCCGCTTGATCGGGTTCTCATAGATCTCGCGCGGGGTGCCGATCTGCATCAGCCGTCCGGCCTCGATCACGCCGATACGGGAAGCCATGGTCATAGCTTCGGTCTGATCATGGGTGACATAGAGGATGGTCGCGCCGAGATCGGTCTGGATGCGTTTAAGTTCAAGACGCATTTCGCCGCGCAGTTTGGCGTCGAGCGACGAAAGCGGTTCGTCCATGAGATAGATTGACGGTGAGCGCACCAGAGCCCGGCCGATGGCGACGCGCTGCATTTGGCCACCGGACAATTGCGTGGCCTTGTTCTGAAGCTTGGTTTCAATGTGGAGAAGACGAGCAACCTCCTCGACTTTCCTACGTATATCCGCCTCCGGTACACGCCGGATCGGGGCACGCAGCGCGAAGGCCATGTTCTCGAACACTGTGAGATGCGGATATAAAGAATATTGCTGGAAAACAAAGGCGACGTCGCGGTCGGCCGGCGCATCGCCGGTCACGTCGCGTCCATTAATTCGGACCGAACCACTATCTGGTGCCTCCAGCCCCGCCACAAGACGCAAGGTCGTGGTCTTGCCTGCACCGGTCGGTCCGAGCAGCGCGACGAATTCGCCGTCTTCGACCTTCAGCGACAGATCGCTGATAGCCGGCGTTCCCTTGAAAGCCTTCGAGACGGCTCTGATCTCGACTTCAGCCATGCTCGCCTCGCTCATGTAACGCGGTGCGGATAGCGCGCCCCGACGCTTTGTCAAAGATCGACAGTGTATCTGGTCGGAAGTCGAGGCCGACGCTCTCTCCGGTCCGAAAGCGCATGCTCGCGGGCGATCGCGCTTTCAGTGCGCCGTAACGGGTCGTCACGGTCACGATTTGTGTGGTGCCAAGGTATTCCGCGCCATAGACCTGACCTCGCACCATCCCACGATCGCTGAAACGTACATGTTCGGGCCTGACACCGAGGACGAGATCGCTTTCCATCAGGGTCTCGCGTGTCGCGGGAATAGCAATTTCGCCTTCGCCGAACCGGATTGCCTGTGCGCCGGTTCGAAGGCCGTCGCGAAATGGCAGGAAGTTCATCGGGGGCGAACCGATGAAATCCGCGACAAACAGGGAAGCCGGCCGATCATAGATGTCGCGCGGGCTGGCGACCTGCTCCACGACGCCATTGTTCATGACAAGCGCGACACGCTGCCGGTCGCCGCCTGCAAGGCCCGAAACTGGCCGGTCGAGCAGATGGGAAATTCGCAGGATACGTGCAGCTTCGACAACGCGCCGGCCGATCTCCTCCCGCCCGATACCTTCGCATTTCAAGGGAAAGCCGATGTTTCGGCGCACGTTCATATGTGGGTACAACGCAAACAGCTGAAACACGAAGGCGATGTCACGCGCAGAGGCGCGGTTCATCGTCACCTCCTCGCCGCCGAGCCGGATGGTGCCTGCCGTCGGCAGTTCTAACCCGGCGATCATGCGAAGCGTTGTCGTCTTGCCACACCCCGATGGGCCGAGCAGACAAAGGAACTGTCCATCCTCCACCGTGAAGCTTGCACCCTTCACCGCATGAAACGTTCCGAAAGATTTATCGAGCCCGTCGACCTTGATCTGCGCCATGGCCCCTTACTCCCTGACCCTCGAAACAATGATGAACATCACCGTGCCAAACAGCGTGGTCGCAAAGGACCACGAGTACAGCACAAGGGAAAAGGGCTGCATCAGCATGATGACGCCGACAGCTATAATCGTCGTCGCAACAGCTTCCAGCGGACCGCGCCGCAGAAGCTTGTCCATGAAGCCGCGCCGCGGCTTGCAAGAGGTCGCATCGATGCTCATTTGCGAACGGCTCCGAAGGTGATGCCGCGCAGGAGATGCTTGCGCAGAAGCACAGTGAATACGACGATCGGTACGAGAAACAACGTTGTGCCGGCAGCAACCGCAGGCCAATCCTGCCCGCCCTCGCCTATGATGATCGGGATGAATGGCGGTGCCGTCTGCGCGTTGCCGGACGTCAGAAGCACGGCGAATGCGTATTCATTCCAGGCGAAGATCAGGCAGAAGATCGCCGTTGCGGCGATTCCAGTCGTCGCTTGCGGCAACACCACCCTCACGAACGCCTGGAACCGGGTGTAGCCATCGATCATCGCCGCTTCCTCATATTCCCGCGGAATTTCGTCGATGAAGCCTTTCAGCAGCCAGACGGCGAGTGAGACGTTAACGGAGGTGTAGAGGAGAATCATTCCGAGCCGCGTATCCGACAAGCCGATAACGCGGTACATCAGGTAGATCGGGATCGCGACAGCGATAGGTGGCATCATTCTGGTCGAGAGGATGAAGAAAAGCAGATCCTCCTTCAGCGGCACGCGGAAGCGCGAGAAGCCGTAGGCTGACAGGGTGCCGAGAGCGACTGCAAGCACGGTCGAGCCGAACGCGATGATCAGCGAATTGATGAAGCGCGGCACGTAGTTCGACGGCCCCGCGACAACCATGTTGCGCTCGCGAGCGATGCCGTCGCAAAGGCCCTGCGGCGGTCCCAGCGTTTGAATGAACTCCGGCGTCTGCCGCGAGCGGGTGGTGACAAGGTTGCAATAGCCTTCGAGCGAGGGCTGGAACACGAGCTTGGGCGGATAGGAGATTGCATCGTCCGGCGACTTGAACGACGTAAGCACGATCCAGATCAGCGGAATCATAGTGACCACCGCATAAAGCATGACAAGCGAGCCCGCAAATCGCCTCGTGCCAGCAGTTGGTTCGACGATGGAATGGGCGGCGTTGGCGATGCTCATCGGCTTTTTACCCGGTTCAGTGCCTTCACATAAATGTTGGCCAGCCCGAATACCGTCACGAACAGGATTATCGCGAATGCTGAAGAGTAACCGGTCCGCCAGCTCTCAAAAGCTGCACGCTTAAGCGTGATCGAAGCGACCTCGGTGGTGGAGCCGGGGCCGCCGCCGGTAAGCAGGTTGACCATGTCGAACATCTTGAAGTTCTCGATGCCACGAAAAAGCACAGCGAGCATGATGAACGGCAGGGCCATCGGAAGCGTGATCGACCAGAACTGCCGCCATTTCGATGCGCGGTCGACCTCCGCCGCTTCGTAGATGAAATCCGGAATCGAACGCAGGCCGGCGATGCAGATCAGCATCACATAGGGCGTCCACATCCAGACATCGACGATGACTATGGCCCACGGACTGAGTGTCACGTCGCCCAGCATCTGAAACGACGAAGCTCCGCTGCCGGTAAAAAATGCAAGGACGTAATTGAAGAGACCGATCTGCGGCTGATAGAGGAAAGTCCAGAAATTGCCGACGACTGCGGGTGACAACATCATCGGAAGCAGGATGATCGTGGTCCACACGCCATGGCCGCGGAACTTTTTGTCGATCAGAAAGGCGAGACCGAATCCAAGCACGGTCTCAATGAGAACGGTCCAGATGACGAAATGTGCTGTCACCTGCATCGCGGCCCAGATGTCCGGATCGGTCAGGATGGTCTGGTACCAATCAATCCCCAGCCACCGCATCGGTACATTCGGCCGGTTGGCGCGGTAGTTGGTGAACGACAAATAAATCGTCCAAATCAGCGGAAAAATGTTGATCGCCAGCAGCAGCACGATCGTAGGCGTGATGAAGAGCCAGGCGAGCGCCTTGTCGGACAGACCGCGTATCCGATGCACCCGAGCTGGCTGCACCAGCGCGGCGCGATATGCGATCTGCGATGAGGCACTCAAGTCATTCATGGCGCTCGCGGCTCCTCGCAAAGGTGAGGTCGACGGTTGCAAGATTGGAAGCACATCGCCCGGAGCGCTGACGAACACGCTCCGGGCGCTTGTCGTTAGAACTTCTTGCCTTCCTCCTTGAAGATGGCTTTCCAGTCCTTCACCAAACCGTCAAGCGCTTCCTTTGCTGTGCCGCGATCCGCCACCACAAAGTCATGCACGCGCTTTTGCTCGGCCTGCAGAAGCTGCGCATAGGAGGGCTCGGCCCAGAAATCGACGACCATGCCCATGGATTGCAGGAACTCCTTGGCGAATGGCGCGCTGCCCGGGAAGCTCGGATCGTTCAATACGACCTTGGCGCAGGAATAACCGCCAAGCGACCACCATTTTTTCTGTACATCGCCGCCGGAAAACCACTTGATGTATTGCAGCGCCTCACCCTGGTTCTTCGAATAAGACACGACGGAGATGCCTTGCCCGCCGAGCTGCGTCGCCTGCGCCGTCGCTGCAGGATTGACGAAGAAACCGATCTTCTCGCCGCCAACATTCGGGTCCTTATAGAGACCCGGGAAGAAGGCGAAGAAGTTCATCTGCAAAGCGACCTGACCCGATTTG
>VAZS01000039.1 GCA_005884855.1 Alphaproteobacteria bacterium
CCCCGATTAGTGGACGTGAGCTGAGAAAATGCATCAGCGCTCTCCTTGATGACCAATATCCGGGCAAACAAGCGGTCTCACTTTCGGGTTGCTTTCGGAAATGGTTGTGATTTACTCAAAATCGAAAGCCAAACCGCTAAAATGAACGGGACGAACGCCGGGGGAGGCGTCTTTGGACCGAATTTTCGATCTCGCGATCATCGGAGGCGGCGTCAACGGTTGCGGCATCGCGCGCGACGCGGCGGGCCGGGGCAATTCTGTCTTCCTTTGCGAGATGAACGATTTGGCCAGCGGGACCTCGTCATGGTCCACCAAGCTGGTGCACGGGGGCCTACGTTATCTCGAGTACTACGAGTTTCGTTTGGTCCGCGAGGCGCTGATCGAGCGCGAAATCCTGTGGCAGATCGCTCCCCACATCATCCGCCCGCTGCGATTTGTATTACCTCACCACGACGGCTTGAGGCCGGCCTGGCTGCTCCGCCTCGGTCTGTTCCTTTACGACCATATCGGTGGCCGCAATCTGCTGCCGCCGACCCGCTCGGTCGATCTGACCCGGGACGAAGTGGGAGCGCCCCTGGTTCCGAATCGTTTCGTCAAAGGCTTCGAATACTCCGACTGCTTCGTCGATGACGCCCGGCTTGTAATTCTGAACGCCCGAGACGCGGCGGATCGCGGCGCCGAAATCCGCACCCGTTCGCGCGCCGTTGATATCCGTCAGGTCGACGGGAAATGGCAGCTCACAGTCGAGAACACCTTCAGCGGAGAGCGCTCGACCATCAGCGCTCGCGTGCTGATCAACGCCGGCGGACCTTGGGTCGAGCAAGTGCTGGCATCGGGTGCGGGCGTCAACGCCAGGGCCAAGGTGCGGCTGGTGCAGGGCTCCCACATTGTGGTGCCGAAGCTTTATGCCCACCACCGCGCCTACATGTTCCAGAATAGTGACGGACGAATCGTGTTCGCCATTCCCTATCAGGAAGATTTCACGCTGATCGGCACTACCGATCGCGACTTTGTCGGCGATCCGTCGACAGTGAAAGCCTCAAGCCAGGAGATCAAGTACCTGTGCGATTCCGTCAGCGAATATCTGGCCAAACCGGTCAGACCGGAACACGTGGTCTGGACCTATGCCGGCGTTCGCCCGCTGTATGACGATGGCGCCAGCGAGGCCAAGGCCGCCACTCGCGACTACGTGTTCGAACTGGACGCGCCAGGCGGTGCGCCGCTGCTGTCGATTTACGGCGGAAAAATCACCACCTATCGCCGCCTCGCCGAGGAGGCGCTGGAACGGCTCTCGCCCTATCTGCGGAGCGCCAGGGCACGCGAAGGCTGGACCGCCAGGTCGCCGTTGCCTGGCGGCGATCTGGACGTCTCCGCCATCGCCGCGCTGACTGCGGAGTTGCAGCGTGGCTATCCATTTATCACGCCGGCGCATGCCACCCGCTTGGCGCACGCCTACGGCACCCGCGCCGCCAAACTGCTCGGCAATGCGAGGTCGATGGCGGATCTCGGGAAGTCGTTCGGCGCCACCCTAACCGAAAGAGAGGTCAGGTACCTCGTCACGGCTGAGTGGGCCTTAACCGCCGAGGACATCGTATGGCGGCGCTCCAAGCTTGGGTTGCGGCTAACAGAGGAGGAAATCGCCGGCATCGATAACTGGCTTGCCGCCCATGCTGTTTCCGTTCAAAATTCGTTGCGTGAAGCAGGAGGGCGGACGTGACCGTTACGCTCGACCATGTCACGCGTTCGGTAGATGGCATTCCGGCTATTCGCGATGTCTCACTGACGCTTGAGCGCGGTACCCTGAGTGTTCTGCTCGGCCCGACGCTTTCGGGAAAGACGTCCACTATGCGGTTGCTCGCCGGACTTGACCGGCCCACGACCGGCCGAGTGCTGGTGGACGGCAAGGACGTCACCGGTGTGGACGTGCGGCAGCGTTCGGTGGCGATGGTCTATCAGCAGTTCATCAACTATCCCTCGTTCACCGTCTATGAAAACATCGCGTCACCGCTGCGGGTGCAGGGCAAGCCGCGCGCCGAAATCGAAAAGAGCGTGCAGGAAGTGGCAAAGCTTCTGAAGCTGGAGCCGTATCTTGAGCGCACGCCGCTACAATTGTCCGGCGGACAGCAGCAGCGCACCGCGATTGCGCGCGCGCTGGTCAAGGGCGCTGATCTGGTGTTGCTGGACGAGCCTCTCGCCAATCTCGATTACAAGCTGCGCGAAGAATTGCGCACCGAACTGCCGCGCATCTTCGAAGCCTCTGGAGCAATATTCGTTTACGCAACCACGGAGCCTTCCGAGGCATTGTTGCTCGGTGGGCGCACCGTGTGCATGTGGCAGGGTGAGGTTTTGCAGGCCGGCGAGACCTCGAAAGTCTATCGCCATCCCGACACTCTGCGTGTCGCCCAGGTGTTTTCCGATCCGCCGCTGAACATCGTCGGAGTCAAAAAGAGTAGCGGCTCCGTTCAATATGCCGGCGGCGTGCAGGCGCCCGCATCGGGGCTTTATGCCGGTCTTGCCGACGGCACCTATCGGGTCGGCTTCCGCGCCCACCAGATCGAAGTCGCCAACGGAATTGCCGGCCGTCATGCTTTTCAGGCCACGGTGACGGTGACCGAAATCACCGGCTCGGAAAGCTTCGTACATCTTAACCGCGAAGCCTCCAACTGGGTCGCGGTTCTGCATGGCGTGCATGAATTTCCGCCCGGACACGTGCTCGATGCCGTGCTCGATCCGAATAATGTCTTTGTGTTCGACGGGTCCGGCCGCTTGGTCGCCTCGCCGCGCAGCTCGTCCGCTGTCATGTGAGGGATGCAGGATGGCTCGCATTGATCTGGTTGATCTTGCGCACTCCTACAGCGGCAACGACGCGCCGGAATCCTTTGCGCTTAAACCGATTTCGATGACATGGCGACAGGGCGGAGCCTATGCGCTGCTTGGGCCGTCCGGCTGCGGCAAGACCACGCTGCTCAATCTGATATCGGGCATCGTTACGCCCTCGCGCGGCAAGATCCTGTTCGACGGTCGCGATATGACCGCCTTATCAACCCAGAAGCGCAATATCGCGCAGGTGTTCCAGTTCCCGGTTATCTATGACACCATGAGCGTCGGCGAGAATTTGGCGTTCCCGCTGAAGAACCGCGGGGTGCCAAAGTCCGAGAGCGATGCACGTGTTGCCGAGATCGCTGCTCTGCTTGACCTCACCCCGTACCTCTCACGCAAGGCGACGCGGCTGACCGCCGACGCCAAGCAAAAGATATCGCTCGGCCGCGGACTGGTGCGATCCGATGTCGCGGCCGTACTGTTCGATGAGCCGCTGACGGTGATCGATCCCGAGCTGAAATGGCAGTTGAGGTCGAAGCTGAAGGCGCTGCATCGCACGCTGGACCTGACCATGATCTATGTCACCCACGACCAGACCGAGGCGCTGACTTTCGCCGATACAGTCGTCGTGATGCATGATGGCCGCGTCGTGCAGAGCGGGACGCCGACGGAATTGTTCGACAAACCTGCGCACACCTTTGTCGGCTATTTCATCGGATCGCCCGGCATGAACATCGTGCCTGCCGAGGTGAGAGGACGGGAGGCGCGGATCGATGGTCACACCATCGCGCTGAACCGCAGCTACCACCGTTTGCCATCAGGCGCCAAAATCGAAATCGGCGTACGTCCCGAATTCGTCGAGATCGCACCGGCCGCTCCGGGGTTGCTGGCGGCCAATATCGAGCGGATCGATGACCTCGGCCGGATTCGATTCGCGCGTGTGCGCATCGGCAATGCCAAATTGGCGGCAAGAGTGCCACCATCGCTTTCGATTCCGGACAATGCCGCCGGACTGCTGTTCGATCCGTCCCACGTACACGTTTACGCCGATAGCGTTCTGGTAGAGGGATCGGCGTGATGGACAGGACCGTCAACCAGAAGGCCTGGTTTTTGGTACTGCCGGTGTTCCTGGTGGTGGCGTTTTCGGCCGTGCTGCCGCTGATGACGGTCGTGAACTATTCAATGCAGGATACCTTCGGCAACAACCAGTTCTTCTGGAACGGCGTCGGCTGGTTCAAGGAATTGCTCGATCCTTCCACCGATCTTGGAGGGCGGTTCTTTGCGTCGTTGTGGCGCAATCTGTTCTTTTCCGCCGTGATCCTCGCGATCGAGGTCCCATTGGGGATCGTCGTCGCGCTTTCGATGCCACGGCGGGGCTGGAGCGTCGCGGCCTGCCTCGTGATCATGGCGTTGCCACTGCTCATTCCATGGAACGTGGTCGGCACGATCTGGCAGATTTTCGGACGGCCCGACATTGGCCTGTTGGGTTATGTGCTTCACAAGATCGGGCTGAACTACAACTACGTCTCCAACGATCTCGACGCGTGGGCCACCGTCATCGTCATGGATGTCTGGCACTGGACCAGCCTGGTCGCGCTGTTGTGCTACGCCGGACTGAAATCGATTCCCGACGCCTACTACCAGGCGGCACAAATCGATGGCGCGTCGCGCTGGGCGGTATTTAAAGCGATCCAGCTTCCTAAAATGAATCGCGTGCTGCTGATAGCGGTGCTGTTGCGGTTCATGGACAGTTTCATGATCTACACCGAGCCGTTCGTCGTGACCGGCGGCGGCCCGGGCAACTCGACGACCTTCGTTTCCATCGAGCTGGTAAAGATCGCGCTCGGACAATTCGATCTCGGCAAGGCGGCCGCGCTGTCGCTTGTATACAACCTGATCATCATCATCGTCTGCTGGGTGTTCTACACCGTCATGACCAACGCCGGCGCCGAGCGCCAGCCCAGCAAGGGGGTCGCATGATGCATTCGATTCCCGGCCGTCGATTGATTCTGGGCCTGTTCCTGGTCTTCCTGCTGCTGCCGATCTACTGGCTGGTCAATATGAGCTTCAAGACCAACTACGAGATCGTCTCCACCATGACGCTGTGGCCGCACGAGCCGACTATTGCCAATTACGCGCGGATCTTCACCGACCAGAGCTGGTATTCCGGTTACATCAACTCGCTCAAATACGTCGTTCTCAACACGGTGATCTCGATTTCGGTGGCATTGCCTGCTGCCTACGCGTTTTCGCGTTATCGCTTTCTCGGCGACAAGCATCTGTTCTTCTGGCTGCTGTCGAACCGGATGGCGCCGGCGGCGGTTTACGCACTGCCGTTCTTCAATCTTTATTCGGCGATCGGTTTGTTCGATACGCCTTGGGCGGTCGCACTGGCGCACTGTATCTTCAACGTGCCATTGGCGGTGTGGATCCTGGAAGGTTTCGTCTCAGGCGTGCCGCGCGAGATTGACGAAACGGCGTTTCTGGACGGGTATTCGTTCCCGCGATTTTTCATGAAGATTCTGGTGCCGCTGATTGCCAGCGGCATCGGCGTCGCGGCGTTCTTCTGCTTCATGTTTTCCTGGGTCGAATTGTTGCTGGCGCGGACATTGACTTCGGTGGACGCCAAGCCGATCTCCGCCGTCATGACTCGCACCGTCTCCGCCGCGGGGATGGATTGGGGATTACTCGCGGCGGCCGGCGTCCTGACCATCATTCCGGGCGCGCTGGTGATCTGGTTTGTCCGCAACTACATCGCGCGCGGCTTTGCGCTCGGCAGGGTGTAGGAGCGCCGCCATGGAAAACATCGCATGGATGGCCTGGACGCTGCCAACGGCGATCTTTTTCGGACTGCTTGCGTGCACGCTCGCGGTCATGACCTGGCTTGCCATTGCCTACCCGGAGGCCGAGCGCGTCGGCGTCCTGCGCATCCCGACGACGCGCGGCGATAGACTTTTCATTTCGTTGATTATGGCTGCAGTTATTCATCTCGTGTGGATCGGAGTAGTTGGCACAGACACGCTCGCCACCATTCCGCTCGGAGAAGAGAGCATTGATTTGTCGAGCCTGTGGCTCGCCACCGTGATTTCGCTCGTTTCGGCCGTTGCGATTTTCCGCAGGGTCTGAGCAGGCGAGATAACAGCTCCGGGGTTTAACCCGGGGCTGGGTAGTTTGTGCTGCAACGGAGGAACATGATGAGATATTTTGGGAGAAGGACAGGTCCTGCGACCAAGGCCCGTTTTCTGATGATGAGCAGCGCGGTGGCGCTGATTGCGGCTTCAGTGACGGTTGCCACCCCCGCAGTCGCGGACGATGCCACCGCACAAAGGTGGATAGATAGCGAGTTTCAGCCTTCGACCTTGTCCAAGGCCGATCAGTTGAAGGAACTGCAGTGGTTTGAAAAGGCGGCTCAGCCTTTCAAGGGAATGGAGATCAACGTCGTCTCGGAAACGATCACGACGCACGAATATGAAGCCAGGACGCTGGCCAAGGCCTTCAGCGAACTTACCGGCATCAAGATCAGGCACGACGTCATCCAGGAAGGCGACGTGGTTGAAAAGCTGCAGACCCAGATGCAATCCGGCAAGAACGTCTATGACGGCTGGATCAACGACTCCGATCTGATCGGCACCCACTTCCGCTATGGCCAGACGATCGTTCTGTCTGACTACATGACGGGAGAGGGCAAGGACGTCACCGATCCGATGCTCGACGTCAACGACTTCATCGGCAAGTCCTTCACCACCGCTCCGGACGGGAAACTCTATCAGCTTCCCGATATCAACGGCGTCAAGGTCTATGGCCACATGGACTACGGCAAGAAGGATCCCTCGCTGGGATGGCGATTCACCGACGCGTGGTTGTCGATGGCTGGCAACGGCGACAAAGGCATCCCGAACGGTCTGCCCGTCGACGAGTGGGGCATTCGCATGGAAGGCTGCCGTCCGGTCGGCTCGTCCGTCGAACGTGGCGGCGACACCAACGGTCCGGCGGCGGTCTATTCGATCGTCAAATATCTCGATTGGCTGAAGAAGTATGCTCCTCCGCAGGCGCAAGGCATGACCTTCTCCGAGGCAGGCCCGGTGCCCGCGCAAGGCAATATCGCCCAGCAGATCTTCTGGTACACCGCCTTCACTGCCGACATGGTGAAGCCGGGCCCGGTCGTGAATGCCGATGGCACGCCGAAATGGCGGATGGCGCCATCGCCGCACGGCTCTTACTGGAAGGAAGGCATGAAGCTTGGCTATCAGGACGCGGGTTCGGCAACGCTGCTGAAATCCACGCCGCCCGACCGCCGCAAGGCGGCCTGGCTTTATCTGCAGTTCATCGTCTCCAAGACGGTGAGCTTGAAGAAGAGCCATGTCGGTCTCACCTTCATTCGTGAGTCCGATATCTGGGACAAGTCGTTCACCGAGCGCGCGCCGAAGCTCGGCGGTCTGATCGAGTTCTACCGTTCGCCCGCGCGCGTGCAGTGGACCCCGACCGGCAACAACGTGCCGGACTATCCCAAGCTGGCGCAGTTGTGGTGGCAGAACATCGGCGATGCTTCGTCGGGTTCGAAGACGCCGCAGGCTGCGATGGACGCCTTGGCGGCAGCTCAGGACTCGGTGATGGAGCGCATCGAGAAGTCGGGCGTGCAGGGCGCCTGCGGACCGAAGCTCAACAAAAAGGAAAAGCCTGAGTTCTGGTTCGCCAAAGCTGAAAAGGACAAGACCATCGCGCCCCAGCGCAAGCTGGCCAACGAAAAGCCGAAGGGCGAAACCATCGACTACGACGCGCTGATCAAGTCGTGGCCGGCCACGCCTCCCAAGCGCGCTTCGTTGAACTGAGCGGTTCAGCATCGTCGTCAACCTCGCCCCGCTTGCGGGGAGAGGTCGGCGCGAAGCGCCGGGTGAGGGGGGCTATCCGATAGCGCGAGTCTGTCGATAGTCCCCCTCATCCTAACCCTCTCCCCGCACGCGGGGAGAGGGAGCACACGGTGCGCTTCCTATTGCGCCGCCAGCGCGTCCGCCTCTCCGAGCACCGGATAATCGGTGTACCCCTTTGCACCACCGCCATAAAAGGTCGCCTTATCGAACGCGTTCAGCGGCGCGCCGCGCTTGAAACGCTCGACCAGGTCCGGATTGGAGATGAACAGCTTGCCGAACGCAATCAGATCGGCCTCGTTCGCCGCAAGCGCTTTGTTGGCGAGGGTGAGATCATAGCCGTTGTTGGCGATGTAGGCGCCTTTGAAACGCTTGCGCAACGAGCCGTAGTCGAATGGGGCAATATCGCGCGGTCCGCCGGTCGCACCTTCGATGACATGGATAAACATCAGCTTCAGCGCATTCAGACGATCGACGATATAATCGAACAGCGGCTGCGGATTGCTGTCGGATATATCATTGGACGGCGTCACCGGCGAAATCCGAATGCCTGTTCGCTCCGCCCCGGCTTCGGCAGCCACCGCCTTGGCGACTTCCAGCATCAGCCTTGCGCGGTTTTCAATCGATCCGCCATAGATATCGGCGCGCTTGTTGGCGCCGTCTTTTGCGAACTGATCCAGCAGATAGCCGTTGGCGCCGTGAATTTCGACGCCGTCAAAACCCGCCTCCATCGCGTTCGCCGCGCCGCGCCTGAATCCTTCGACGATGCCGGGGATTTCCTCCAGCGTCAGGGCCCGCGGCTCGCTGATATCGGTGAATACGCCGCCGACGAAGGTCTTGCCTTTGGCGCGGATCGGCGACGGTCCAACGGGAGCGCCATTATTCGGCTGCAGGGAAGTGTGCGAAATGCGCCCGACGTGCCAGATCTGAATGAAGATGCGTCCGCCGCGCGCGTGCACGCGCTCCGTCACCTTGCGCCAGCCGGCCACCTGCTCCCTGGAAAAGATACCGGGCGTGTCCTGGTAACCTTGGCCCTGCTGCGAGATCTGGCTCGCCTCGGTGATCAACAGACCGGCGGAGGCGCGCTGGCCGTAATACTCCACCGCCAACGGGCTCGGCACCATGCCGGCGACCGCGCGATTGCGCGTCAGCGGCGCCATCACCAACCGATTTG
>VAZS01000040.1 GCA_005884855.1 Alphaproteobacteria bacterium
CTATCATCTGTCACCTCAACCCTTCCGAAATGATACCCAGAGACACGTTTCATAGTTTTGTACATACGATCCCTGTCAATAAACCATGTTCGCGGCACAATCCTATTTCGTACCCTCCCATGGCAGCGAAATCGAGCAAGCAATGATCGTATAGTTGCCGCGTCAATATAGATGGCTTCTCCAGACGGATTTCGCTGTTCAACCAAGTTAGATGATAGAAGAACATTATAGTGCTGTACATATGCTAGCATCAATGGCGGTTGTCCAGGGAAAAGTTTGATCTCAAGGTAGTGGAAGACCTCCGCATATACATCTCGATATGTATATCGCGTATTTCGTTGCTGGTTCTGGTGCCTAATCCTAACGAAGTAGTTCTCCCTAGATATAGCACGTTTGCTAAACCTAGAAGACTTCGAACCAATAGTGATCCCATTGAGAGACATTCTATCCCATCGATACATGGAGGAGAGCATATCATCATCGATTTGAACGTCTTCTGGACGTAACTGAAGTTGTTTTGCAAGGGTTGATCTCAAGGCATCGAATTCTGCATCATCCTGGATATCATACAGCCTCTTCGGTGGTAAGAATCGCAAGTCCTTTGTGGTATGGAGCAAGCCACTGTGAACATCATCTAGATGACTCTTGTTTTGTAAGCTAATCCCTGAGTTTGGTGTCCGAGATACAGCCTGCAAGGCTGCTCGCAGCTTTAGTAGTTCGTGAATGTTTGCTGCCGCATACACCCGACTCTTGCATCGACTTATCACTAACCCGCAGAAGCGCTCACTGGCAAATTGCCAGGTGATGCTTAATGGACCCCACCACCGCATACACTGAGAGACATGGCTAAGAGCGTGGACAGTGTATGTGCATGCCGCCAATCTATCTCGCCTTCTTTGATACACCTTCTGGTAGTAGCAGTTTAAGAATGTAGCGAAAGCTGTCTCAGCATCATCAATATCTGATGGCGTGATCTCTGTTTGGGTAGCAAGGAGCGTCCCCATAGCGAATTCGTTCCACATTATAAAGACGTCGTCTTGAATATTGTCTTTAAACAACGGCAACGAATAATGATGAAGAAAGTTTGCCCAATCCTCAGCCTTGTATTTGCTGGCATGTATATCGATGTTTTTGGGATATCTACCATATATAGATGGTGTCATCTTCTTTCCATCAGCAAGATCTCTTCCCATACGCGCCCATACTGGGTTTGGAACCTTCATTCCATCATCGTCGTTAGATGGTGGGTCTTTCCAAAAAGTTCCGGAAAGCAATGGCACCAACACTCTGGAGACAACGCCTTGGTAAAATAAATGCATGGCGTCTAATGGAAACGATTCTGGTACTCGTAATGTGGATAGTGTGAGAATTAGGGCAACACCTGTAATACCAGTCTCTTTTGATATCTCCGGATGTCCCTCACTTCGATATGCATCAAACATATGTGAGGTATGATCTCTAAGTGGCATGTGAAGTAGATCATATGATTGGTTATGGAACTCATTCTGGGCACCATCTAATGGAGGTTCAGGAGGACAATAGTACGTTGGTGAGCCACGTAGGTGCTGACCTATAAAACGATTAGTGTGTTTATATTAGCAATCAGGAAGACGCTACTTTCCTTTTATCCGGCAGAGTCTGCAACAATGCTTCGCTGTCGCTTTCTTCATTGATAAGAGCTTGGCAATTGCTGGAGTGTCGCCTGTACAGACGACGATGTGAACCTTTAATGTAAACATCTCATCCGTGTATGCGTCATAACATTGTACCCCATTTCTAGATAGTTGTTGTACCTCATCTACCATTGGCGATAGAAAAGAGTCGAGATCAATTGGTTCCTTAGGTCCTGGCGTAATTGCGATAGGTAGGATGTTATCTTCCTTAAATCTATCAGACGGTGGCAGATTAAGATTGAGGCATATTAACGGCCAGACTTCATTGCTGCGAAGCTTATCAGTTTGAACACCATCTAATGCGAATTGAAGTGCCACAGCTCGCTCATTGTCAGAAGATCCCTCGAAGAGACGCCTCATTCGATCAGACTGCATAATATCTGCACACCAAACATCAGATATCTGGTTATCCGAACTCCCCCGTAGTCTGGCTCTGTACATGCGAAGTGTTCTGGCTAGAGATTGATTGGCGTACATTAGTTTGATGCGATGTTCGAGTGGGATATATCTATATTTTTGGCTTCGGTTTTCAGAATCGCGTCGAGGTGATTGACAAGATGGGCATATATCCATATCTTTATATTGTCTGGTAAACGCAATGCATCCTATTACTGTTCAGTGACTGTTAGATTGTACTGCTGTATGCACTGGCACACTTACCTTTCCGACAACAATCAAAATCTATTGTTTCAATGCCACTAATATCAAATAAACGCTTCCGGCATACCCTGAGCGACCAAAAGTCTTCGTTCTTTGTGTACTTCATTTGATCATATGCGTTATCTGATACGTTACATCGCGCTTTCCAGGCTAGATCAGCAAAGTTCCGTTTGTAAGTATCAGGCAAGTCCATTTGACCAAATCCACGGTAATCGAATGTTGTTCCATCTGAATCGTTGTCATTATCATTGTTAGGTGGTTCATTTTGTTCTTCCATCTCATCATCCTGGTTGTCATTCTGTGTTTGAGGGCTCAGTACAGAATTGCTTGACGTAATAGACATGTTATCAGACCCACTGGTATCATCCATTAGAGTCTCAGTCTCATTGTCTTGGAGACCATGAAGTTCAAGATGTCGACGTCGAATATATGGTGATACACGTCTTCTCATTAAACACATCTGACATGGGCAAAAGACTGAAGCCATTGTGCTAGATGTGCTTATGCTGAACAGACGCTGTGTGGATGTGTTGTGACAGACAAGACGCGAGGTGGCTATACAGACGTGCTGATGCTGGATATGCTGGACAGATGTAATGCTG
>VAZS01000379.1 GCA_005884855.1 Alphaproteobacteria bacterium
TGCACTTCAGCGACGCGGCGATAGTCGCGGGTGATGAAGCCGAGAAGAATTTCGGCGAGGAAGCGCCGCTCCTTTGCGCCAAGGCGCCCCATAATTCCGAAGTCGACCGCAACCAGGCGGCCGGCCTCGTCGAGGAACAGATTGCCTGGGTGCATGTCGGCATGAAAGAAGCCGTCGCGCAACGCGTGGCGCAGGAAGCTCTGGATCACCTTGCGCCCGAGGTCCGGCAAATCGATGTTTGATTTCTGCAGCCGCGCGTGATCGCTCAGCGCAACCCCGTCAACCCACTCCATTGTCAAGACATTATGCGTGGTGCGATCCCAGTCGACCGCCGGTACGCGAAAATCCGGATCGTCGCGGGTGTTCTCCGCCATTTCCGAGAGCGCGGCAGCCTCCAGCCGCAGGTCCATCTCTATGGCCACCGAGCGCGACATGGTGTTGATGACTTCGACCAGCCGCAGCCGCCGCGCTTCGGCCGAGTAGGCTTCGGCGTTACGCGCGACAAAGAAGAAATCCGAGAGATCACGCCGGAAGCGCGCGGCCACGTGAGGCCGCAGTACCTTCACGGCAACCGATTTACGGACGCCGCCCTGCTCGGTTTCGCCGCGATGAACCTGGGCGATCGAGGCAGCGGCGACCGGCGGGCCGAGGCTGGCAAAAGCCTGTGCCACCGGCCGATCCAGCGATTGCGCGATAACGGCTTCAGCTTCGGCTTGCGAAAAGGGTGGCAGCCGATCCTGCAGGCTTTCGAGATCGCGCGCCATCATCACGCCGACGACATCGGGACGGGTGGCGAGGAACTGGCCGAGCTTCAGGTAAGCAGGTCCGAGCCTCGTCAACGCCCGCGAGAGGCGTGGACCGGATTTGGCTCCGGGTCGCTCGATGATCCGAGCTAGGCGAAGCGCGAGTTGTCCGGGGGGCGGTACCAAAGACGGATCAACGACACCGAACACCCCTTCGCGCGCGAACACAAAACCGGCGCGGGCGAGCCGCGCGATGTGGGTCAGGGCAGAGATCACAAACGCCAGCCTGAATGCAAGGCGACGATGCCGCCGGAGAGGCTTTGCCAACTGACGCGGGAAAAACCCGCCGCCCTGATCATATCGGCAAACGCGTTCGGCTTGGGAAACTTGCGGATTGATTCCACGAGGTAGCGATAAGATTCGGCATCGCCCGTCACGGCGCCGCCGAGCGGCGGGATCACCTTGAACGAGAACAGGTCGTAGATCCGATCGAGACCCGGCACATCGACAGCGGAGAATTCCAGACACAAAAATCTGCCGCCGGGCTTCAGCACCCGGAACGCCTCGCTCAAGGCGAGGTCGATCCGCGGCACGTTGCGGATGCCGAACGCGATGGTGTAGCCATCGAAACTGCGGTCAGGGAAAGCCAACGCCTCCGCGTTGCCTTCCACAAACGACACCCGGTCTTCGAGGTACCCCGCCGCCGCGCGCTCGCGGCCGACCTTGAGCATATCGGAATTGATGTCGCATACGGTGGCGCGAAAGCCCGCGCCTGCCGCCTTGGCGGCGCGAAATGCGATATCACCGGTGCCGCCGGCCACGTCGAGCAGCGTGAACGGAGTATCGGCGCGCGGCGGGTTGAGCGCATTGATCATCGCCTGTTTCCAGAGGCGATGCAGACCCGCCGACATCAAGTCGTTCATCAGGTCGTAACGGTGTGCCACGCTGTGAAACACGTCGTTCACTAGCGTCTGCTTTTCACCGACGGTGATGTCCTTGAAGCCGAAATGCGTGGTCTCGTCCGACCGATCCATGGTTTTTACGCCCTTAAACTAGCAACGCCGGACCATAGCGCCCCCGCCGCAATGTCGCTATCACGTCGGCACCACAAGGTGAACGTCCATAAAATGCCCGAGTTACCCGAAGTCGAGACCGTCCGCCGCGGCCTGCAGCCGGTCATGGAGGGATGGCGGATCGCCAAAATGGAAGTCAGGCGCAAAGACCTGCGCTTTCCGTTCCAGCGGGATTTTGCGGCGCGGCTGACGGGACAGACGGTGACGGGCCTCGGCCGCCGCGCCAAATACCTTCTGGCGGACCTTGCCTCCGGAGACGTCCTGCTGATGCATCTGGGCATGTCGGGCTCGTTCCGCGTCATTAAGGACGACGAACAAAAAGCCCCGGGCAAATTCCACCATCCCCGAGTTGAGGATCGCGCGCATGACCATGTGGTGTTCCACATGTCCTCGGGCGCCTCAGTTGTTTTCAATGATCCGCGCCGCTTCGGTTATATGAAAATTATTGCCCGCCAGGCGATCGAGGACGAGCCGTTGCTCAGCGGTCTCGGGCCCGAGCCGCTCGGCAATCAATTCGACGCGGCCATGCTGGCGCGTTCCTGCGCCAACAGGAAGACCAGCCTGAAAGCGGCGCTGCTCGACCAGCGGGTAGTCGCCGGGCTAGGCAATATCTATGTTTGCGAGGCGCTGTTTCGCGCACAATTGTCGCCGCGAAGGTTGGCGGCGACGCTGGCGGCCAAAGCCGGACAACGCAAGGGCGTTGCCGGGGGCGAGCCGACCGATCATGCCAAGCGGCTGGCTGCTGCCATTCACGCGGTGCTAAATCAGGCGATCAAGGCCGGCGGCTCCTCACTGCGCGATCATCGACAGACCTCGGGTGAGCTCGGCTATTTCCAGCACTCGTTCCAGGTCTACGACCGCGAAGGCGAGAAATGCCAGACCGAGCGCTGCGGCGGCATCGTCAAACGGTTCACCCAGAACGGCCGCTCGACCTTCTGGTGTCCGAGGTGCCAGAAATGACAGTGACGGATTGTTGAAGCCAGCGCTTGCTCGGTGCTGCGCACTGCGCCCGTATGCGCGGACGTTCAAGCACGGACATTCAAGCACGAGGGAACAGGTTCTCTCTCACCAGCCGCCTCGCATCGGTGGGCGGCGGCTGGTGAGCAATGCGGTAGAGGTATTTCGAGTTTATTTGAACTTGGATTTGATCATGGTGAGGCCGGCGTCATAAATGCCGGTCAACGCTTCGAGGGCATCCTTCTCTTTTCCGGCGTTCGGAACAAAGGTGCTGCTCCAGGTCACGGTGGAAACTTTGTCGCTCTTGGCAACCACCTTGATGGTTGAGATGTACTCGGTCACCGGCAGTGGGCTCGATTTGAAAGTGTAGGAATAGCTGTGGTCAGCCTCGCTGCGCGCCGTCTGCGCCTCGACAAAGGTCGCCTTGCCATCCTTGGTCACCAGGGTTCGTTCCGGCGCTGGGCCTGTCTTCTCGGTGCAGGTGCCGACTGGCGGCAGCCAATCCTTGATGGCGCAGAATGGACCGATTAACGACCAGACCGCCGACACCGTGCCATTGACATCAGCACTACGCGATAGTGTCGCGGCGGAAACCGACGAGACATTGAGGCTGACGCAGGCCAGCGCGCCGAGCGCGGCGATCCGGATAGTACGCTTAGGCATGTTCTTGTTCATCATCGTATCCCTTTGGTCCTGAAGTAATGTTTGGGTGTCGGTGGAGGCAGCTGTTCGCAACGAATCGGGGGTCGCGAGCTTCACCGCGCTGGCCATAGGGCTCGTGTACGACCGGGTCCAGTTCAGGAAATGAATCTTGGTGATATCAAAACTGAACTAGAAAATGCGGACGTTCTGCCCTACGCTTTTCTCGGTTGAGGGAGGGCACAATGACAATCGGCAGCTATAAGCAGTTCTGCCCTGTGGCGATGGCCGCGGAGGTCTTATGTACGCGCTGGACCGTGGTTCTGCTCCGCGAACTGATTGCCGGTTCGACGCGCTTCAATGAACTTCGTCGCGGCGTTCCACGAATGTCGCCGGCGCTCCTCTCGCAGCGCCTCAAAGACCTTGAGGGCGCCGGGATCGTGACGCGGCAGCTCTCCGCCGATCCCGGGGTATTCGAATATCGCTTGACAGAGTCCGGGCGCGAATTGGGACCAATTGTCGAGGCTTTCGGAGTCTGGGGCCAGCGCCGGATCGAAGCGGACTTGTCGCTTCAGCATCTCGACGTGCAATTGCTGATGTGGGATATGCGGCGCAACCTGAACACCACGCCGATGCCTGACCGCCGCAGCGTCATAGAATTCGCTTACCCCGAGTTGCCTGCGACGCAGCGGCGCTGGTGGCTGATCGTCGACCCGGAGAGCGCCGTAGACCTGTGTTCGATCGATCCCGGGTTCGATGTCGACCTTTACGTATCCGTTGATCTGCGGACGATGACGGCGATCTGGATGGGGCTGGACAATGTCCGTACTGCGGTAGCAAGCCGGCGAATGATCTTGACCGGAAACCCTCAGCTCGCAAGCGCGATGCAAACCTGGCTTGGTCTCAGTCCATTTGCGAAGGAACGGAAGCTCGCGAGCTAGAGGTTCGAGCGGCAAAACGAAGATGATTGCAGGTGCGGTACAGTTCGTGAACTGGACCGGACCATGCGGATCTCCGATAAACGTCCAGTTTGATCATCAGGAAAGGCGAACATATGGGTCACGTGGGAAGCTGCTTTTGCGGCGCTGTTGAAATCGAAGTAACTGGCGCGCCGGAGGCAATGGGCTACTGCCACTGCCGTTCCTGCCGCTCCTGGTCGGGTGATGGCAGGGCATCAGCCTCTGGGCCTGGTTGACGTATTTGCGGCGACGATCCCGACGCTCAAGTTCTCTCCGGGGGTTCACGTCAATTACGCCGAGACGGTGCTGCCGATGAAAGACGGACTACCCAAGCTGAAGGATTTTCCAGCCGAATTGGGCGGCTCCGGCCAATCGGTCCCGGAATAACGCACGGCTGACCGGTGGCCATGTTGGCCTGGCCGGAAGCGTGCCGCGCAAGCGGCGATAACATGCAAAGGTCAAAACCCCGGCCCTGCGCCGGGGTTTTTGCGTTTGTGCCTGATAGTTGGTGCCGCCCGGGGCCAATGCGCTTCCGGGGCTATTTTCTTTACGCAGATCACGCGAACCGCAGTCGGTTTGGCATCCGGCGGGAGAAGACAGCTGAATTTGCCGTCAGCATCGATCTCATGAGAAGACTTGGGCGTCATTGACGTGCAATCAATTAAGCACATCTGCTTGGTAGGCCAACAACCACGGTTGACGGAGCCTCGTCCGATACTGCAACACCTGACAAAGACGATACGTGACAGGAATTGACCCGATCATGTTGAGTGCCGACGAGCTCGAGCGATACGCCCGCCATATTGTGCTGCGCGAAGTCGGAGGTCCCGGCCAAGCCGCACTAAAGGAGGCTTCCGTGCTGGTGATCGGCGCAGGCGGCCTTGGCGCGCCGGCGCTGATGTATCTCGCCGCTGCCGGCATTGGCTCGTTAGGCGTGGTCGACGACGACATCGTGGCGCTGTCCAATCTCCAGCGTCAGATCATTCACACGACGCCGGATATCGGCCGGCGCAAGGTCGATACCGCCGCCGAGCGAATCCATGCGCTCAATCCCCATGTCAGGTTCGCGGCTCACGCCGCCCGACTTAGAGCGGGAAATGCGATGACGCTGATCGGCAGTTATGACCTGGTGCTTGACGGATCGGACAATTTTGAAACCCGCTATCTGGTGTCGGATGCGTGCTTCCTCGCTGCCAAACCACTTATCACGGCAGCTCTTGGCGTGTTTGATGGATCCCTGACCACCATCCGTGCCCACGAGAAGAACGCCGATGGCCAGTACAATCCGACCTATCGTTGCCTGTTTCCCGAACCGCCGCCTCCGGGCACGGTGCCGGCCTGCGCCGAAGCCGGAGTGATGGGCGCGCTAGCCGGTGTACTGGGTTCGATGATGGCGCTGGAGGCCATTCGCGAAATCGTCGGTTTTGGAGAGGGGTTGGTCGGACGATTGCTGATGGTGGATGCGCGCGCCATGCGCTTCGAGAACTTGCGCTATGGCCGCGACCCGCTGAACCCGTTGAACGGGGACGCCCTGGTTATCACTGATCTGAGCGGGCACGCCTAGCCCGGAGTATCCCTGCAGCGTTGTTCGAGTGAAGTAGCCGCCGGCTCGCGTCAAGGCAACGCCAGCGAACAGCTATAGCATGCTCAACAGCACGCGATCCGGCGGCTTGTGATTATCGAGAAACGTCCGGATATTAATGATCACCTTCTCGCCCATTTCGACGCGGCCTTCAATTGTCGCCGACCCCATATGCGGCAGCAACGTCACCTTGCCGGCTTTGGCCAGGCGCACCAGTTTCGGATTGACCGCGGGCTCGTGCTCGTAGACGTCGAGACCTGCGCCGCCGATCTCGCCGGCCTCGATCAGCTTGGTCAGGGTCTCCTCGTCAATTACCTCGCCGCGCGCGGTGTTGACGATATAGGCGTCCTTGCGGATGAGCTTCAACCGTCGGCCCGACAGCAGATGGAAGGTTGCCGGTGTGTGCGGACAATTCACCGAGATGATGTCCATCCGCGCCAGCATCTGATCGAGGCTCTCCCAATATGTTGCGCCCAATTCGTCTGCAATGCGCGGCGCGACCGGACGGCGATTGTGATAATGAATTTGAAGCCCGAAGGCTCGCGCCCGGCGCGCCACGGCTTGCCCGATGCGGCCCATGCCGATGATGCCGAGCCGTTTCCCCCCAATGCGGTGACCGAGCATCCAGGTCGGTGACCAGCCCGGCCAACCCTTGCCATCGGTCAGGATGGATGAGCCTTCGATCAGCCGGCGCGGCACCGCCAGGATCAGCGCCATGGTCATGTCAGCGGTATCTTCAGTCAGAACCTTTGGCGTGTTGGTCACCGTGATGCCGCGGGCGTGCGCTGCTGCAACATCGATATTGTCGACGCCATTGCCAAAATTCGCGATCAACCGGAGCTTGCAGTCGGGCTGCTTGAGCAGGTCTTCGCTGATTGTGTCGGTAACGGTCGGCACGAGCACGTCGGCCGAGCGGACGGCCTCGGCAATCTGCTCGTGGGTTAACGGTGTGTCGTCCAGATTGAGCCGGGCGTCGAACAGCTCGCGCATCCGGGTCTCGATCGAATCCGGAAGCTTGCGCGTGACGACAACGAGAGGCTTTTTCTTAACCGACATGTCCTGCTCTCGTGAGGTCGTTCAGACCTCATTAACCCGGTTATTCGACACTGCCCGTGCCGCGCAGTCCCGGCGTTCGGTGGGTTCCCGATCGTTTCCCTTGGATTTTGAAAGGGGCTTTCCGGCTTGTCTTCTTTCCCTGTTCTGCCCTCTCTAGCAGAAGAGCGGGCCAAGACAAGAACCCCGCAAAACCGGGGAATTACAAGCCGAGGGGTATTCCGGCCGGGTATCGGGGTTTGGGCGTTGGTGGGGAATTCAGCTCGAAGAATTTGAGTTTGGTTCTCGGCGGGAGACGAGTGAATGCTGGCGTTGGGGCGTTTCGGTGGCGTGGTGGTGCTTTCGGCTAGCGTGCTGGGCGCCTCTCTCAGCACTGGATTTGCGGCAAAGGATTCCGTCGTGACTTCGAGCGGCTTGCCAGTGCCGCGCTATGTCAGCCTTAAATCGGATCATGTGAACGTCAGGGCCGGCCCGACCAAGGACAACGATGTCGCCTGGGTTTACACGCGCTCCGGGCTCCCGGTTGAGATCACGGCCGAATTCGAGAACTGGCGCCGGGTCCGCGATTCCGAGGGCTCCGAGGGGTGGGTTTACCACTCGCTGCTGTCGGGCCGCCGCACCGCCGTGATCACCATGAAAAGCAAGGACGAGCTCGCGGCGCTCTATGAGCGCGCCGATCCAACTAGTTCGGTCAGCGCCCGCCTGCAGGCCGGCGTCGTAGCCCAGGTCAAGCGCTGCGCAGCAGGCTGGTGCCACGTCTTGGGCAACGGCTTTGATGGCTGGATCGAACAGCAACGGCTGTGGGGCGTTTACGCGGACGAGAAGGTGGATTGAGTTAAGCAGCCGGCTGACGGCGAATTAGCGCTTCTTGCGCAACCGCACGACCATATCGACCCGGGCGATCTCGTAGCCCTCGGGGACTTCCGGCATCTTCTGCAACATCAGATGCGGGTCCGGAATGTCCACCAGTTCGTGATTGTTTTCGAGATAGAAGTGATGGTGCGCCGACACGTTGGTGTCGAAATAGGTCTTGGTGCCATCGACGCTGACCTGACGCAGCAATCCCGCGTCGGTCAACTGGTTGAGCGTATTGTAAACGGTGGCAAGCGAGACCGGAACCTTGGCCAGCGTCGCCTCTTCGTAGAGCATTTCCGCGGTGAGGTGGCGCGCACCTTTGCCGAACAAGAGCCAGCCCAAAGCCATGCGTTGCCGGGTCGGGCGAAGCCCTGCCGCCTGTAGCATCTCATTGACGTCATGCCAGGGACACCCAGTCAAAGCCGGTTGGCGTCCCGCGCCGCGCCCTGGCTTAGGCTCGGCGTCATCGTTCAAGATCGAGGCGTTGTAGCGCATTTCCAGGTCGGGCACCGCAATTACTCATTCAGTACTATCGCCGTGGAATATAAGAAGGAAATCTGTCAGATGCAAGTTTTTCGCAACTAGAGCCGATCCAGGCATCAAGGATCAATGTGATACAGGGTGATTTTCCCTCCGGTGGTGCTTTGCCCGCTCTGAGGCCTATGATAGAGAGCGCGCGGACTTAGCTCTGCGATGTCGGCAAAAGCGAAGCCGGTTGCCGCAGGGGCATCCTGACCTGCGGTATGCGCGTCAATCGAGCATGATTGGCGCGCTTCCCATCCGAAACGGGTCCATTTCGCTCAAGAACGCTCAATCGGGATGTGGAATAGGCAAGGCAGTATGCTGGATCGGCGCGGCGGTTACGAATACGAGGATCTGCTGGCGTGCGGCCGCGGAGAGATGTTTGGCCCCGGCAACGCACAATTGCCGCTGCCCCCGATGCTGATGTTCGACCGCATCAGCGAAATCAGCGAGACCGGCGGCGAATACGGCAAGGGCCTGGTACGCGCCGAACTCGATGTGAAGCCGGACCTCTGGTTTTTCGGCTGCCATTTCAAAAACGATCCTGTGATGCCAGGTTGTCTCGGTCTTGATGCGATGTGGCAGATGGTCGGTTTCTATATGGGCTGGATCGGCGGCGAAGGTCGCGGGCGGGCGCTTGGGCTTGGCGAGTTGAAGCTGGCGGGTCAGGTGATGCCGAACGTCCGCAAGATTGTGTACAACATCGATATCAAGCGGGTTATGCGCCTAAAGCTCTGGCTAGGTATCGCCGACGGCTGGCTTTCGGCCGATGGCGAGATTATCTATCGCGCCAAGGATTTGAGAGTGGGACTCTTAAAGCAGGGTGCCGCATTGCAACCGGGAACCTAAATACGTCTGCGGTCGGTGAGGCGGTTCTGATTTTACCGATGGCCGATAACGAGAACACAACGACATGATGAGGCGATCATGAGGCGGGTTGTCATCACGGGGATGGGCATTGTCTCATCGATCGGTAACAACACCCAGGAAGTACTTGCGAGCCTTCATGAGGCAAAGTCCGGGATCACGCGCGCGGAGAAATATGCCGAGCTAGGGTTCCGCTCCCAGGTACAGGGCAATCCGACCCTGGACCCGGCCGGAGTCATCGACCGGCGCGCGATGCGCTTCCTCGGCGAAGGCGCCGCCTGGAATCACGTCGCGATGGAGCAGGCGATCCAGGACGCCGGTCTCGAGCCGACCGAAGTCTCAAACATCCGCACCGGAATCATTATGGGCTCGGGCGGACCGTCGGCGCGCACCATCGTGGAAGCCGCCGATACGACTCGCGCCAAGGGGCCGAAGCGGGTCGGACCGTTCGCGGTGCCGAAAGCGATGTCCTCGACGGCCTCGGCGACGCTCGCCACCTGGTTCAAGATCAAGGGCGTGAACTATTCGATCTCATCGGCCTGCGCCACCTCTAATCACTGCATCGGCAATGCCTACGAGACCATCCAGATCGGCAAGCAGGACATCATTTTTGCGGGCGGATGCGAGGAGCTCGACTGGTCGCTTTCGGTGCTGTTCGACGCGATGGGCGCGATGTCCTCGAAGTACAACGATACGCCGGCGACCGCTTCGCGTCCCTACGACGTTAGCCGCGACGGCTTTGTCATCGCCGGGGGCGCCGGTGTGGTGGTGCTGGAAGAGCTTGAACACGCCAAAGCACGCGGCGCGCGTATCTACGGGGAAGTTGCCGGCTACGGCGCCACTTCCGACGGCTACGACATGGTCGCGCCGTCAGGCGAGGGTGCCGAGCGCTGCATGAGGATGGCGCTGGCGACGGTGGACACAAAGGTCGACTACATCAACCCACATGCGACTTCCACGCCCGCGGGCGACCCGCCGGAAATCGAGGCGATCCGCAAGGTATTCGGCACGGGCGACAAATGCCCGCCGATTTCCGCCACCAAGGCGCTGACCGGCCATTCGCTCGGCGCCACCGGCGTGCAGGAAGCGATCTATTCGCTGTTGATGATGCAAAATGGCTTCATCTGCGAAAGCGCCAACATCAGCGAGCTCGATCCGGTATTCGCGGACATGCCGATCGTCCGCAAACGAGTGGACAATGCGAAGCTCGGAACGGTGCTTTCGAATTCGTTTGGTTTCGGTGGGACCAATGCCACGCTGGTGTTCAAGCGAATGGATGCTTAAGGTTTTCCGTTCGCGATGCGCCCCTTGAAAACCGGGCGTCCAGCACTCCGCGGGTCTCGTCATTCATGGCAGCGTTTCGTATGACAGCGTCACACGCTCGCGCGTGCGATGACAAGATCGGGGAATGAGTGGAGCAGGGGGGAAGATGCAGGACCTGATGAAGGGCAAGCGCGGGTTGATCATGGGCATCGCCAATGATCATTCGATCGCGTGGGGCATTGCCAAGACTGTCGCAGCCCACGGCGCGGAGCTGGCGTTTACCTATCAAGGCGATGCGTTGGGTAAGCGCGTCAAGCCATTGGCCGAGCGGCTTGGGGTCAATTTGGTGCTGCCCTGCGACGTTGAAGACATCGCCAGCGTCGATAGCGTGTTCGCGACGCTGCGTGAAAAATGGGGACATCTGGATTTTCTGGTCCACGCCATCGGGGGCACCGACCCGAACGGGCTTCGGGGACGCTATGCCGACACCACGCGCGAGAACTTTTCGCGCACCATGGTGATTTCGTGCTTTTCCTTCACCGAATTGGCGAAACGCGCCGCGGAAATGATGCCTGAGGCCGGCGGATCGATCATCACTCTGACGTTCGGCGGTTCGATGCGCGTGATGCCGAACTACAATGTGATGGGGGTAGCCAAAGCTGCTCTGGAGGCGTCCGTGCGATATCTCGCGTTCGATTTCGGCAGAAAGAAGATCCGGGTCAACGCGATTTCAGCAGGTCCGATACGGACACTCGCCGGATCGGGAGTTGGCGATGCGCGCGCGATGTTCGCGTTCCAGCAGAAGCACTCGCCGCTTGGCCGCGGCGTGACACTGGACGAACTCGGCGGGTCGGCGCTGTATTTGCTCTCTGATCTGTCGACAGGGGTGACCGGCGAAATTCATTATGTTGATTCTGGCTACAACGTCATTTCTATGCCGCGGCCCGAAGAACTGAAAACGGCGGCTGAGTAGCTGTCGGTTCGGCGCTTGTGGGGAGGTGTCCACACTTCGCTCTCAGCCCGCCGCGATCGTGCTCGCCCGCTGGAACGCCGGCCGCGCCTCGCAGCTATCGATGTAGCGCTCGAATGAAGGTCGCGAGGGCGCCATCTTGAACAGCCGAACCGCGAAATTCAGTCCTGATCCGATCACTACGTCCGCGGCCGAGAAGGCGTCGCCGAGTACCCATGGCCCTTTGGTCAGAGCGGCGTCAAGCACATCGAATACCCGTTGCGCGTGGCCCCACCCGGCGGCAGTCGGGTTCATCTCGATCTTGGTCGCGAGCTGCACCATGGCAGGCTCAATGCAGCCAGGCCCGAAAAACAGCCAGTAAAGATATTTCGCGCGGCGACGATCGCCCAAGGGCGGTGCCAGGTTGGATTGCGGAAAGCGCTCGGCAACATAGGCGCATATCGCGGCAGCTTCGGCGAGCGTTGCCTCGCCATCGCTTAGCGCGGGCACCTTGCCCATTGGATTGATCGCAAGATATTCGGGTGCTTTCTGCGCGCCCTTGGAAATGTCGACCAGCACACGCTGGTAAGGCTGGCCGGTTTCTTCCATCAGCCAGAGCGAGGAGAATGAGCGCGTACGTGGAGACCAATACAGCTTGATCATTTAACGGTTCCTGGTTTCTTCCAGCGATAATACTTCATGACAAATCCCATCATCGGCTCCAGCGCTTCCTTTTCGAAAACGAAGCCCTCGCGCTCATACCAGCGCCAGGCCTTTTCATTCTCGCGCACGCAGCGCAACCAGATTTCATCCGGCAGATGCTCGCGCGTGAACGCGAGCAACCTCCGGCCGAGGTTCTTGCCCTGATATTCCGGCGCAACGAACAACATGTCGAGATAAAGAGCTGGCAGATGC
The DNA here is from genome assembly GCA_005884855.1 of Alphaproteobacteria bacterium. Lineage (GTDB taxonomy): Bacteria > Pseudomonadota > Alphaproteobacteria > Rhizobiales > Xanthobacteraceae > Bradyrhizobium. Next base: position 12,378 of record VAZS01000379.1, read on the forward strand.
AACGCCAGCATCGCCGCGAGCTTCCCGTTGTCATCGGCGACAAACAAGCTCCAGCCCTTCTCCATCTCGCTGGAAATCCGCGCGCGCAAATTCGCCAGCAAGAAATTACTGGGCTCGTCAAGCCCGGTCGAAACCCAACTGTTCATCCAGACCCGGGCGATCTCGTCATATTCGCCTGGCCGGGCAGGACGGATGGTTGGCGGCATCATTTCGGCACTCCTTTGCGGTGACAAAGTGCTTAGCATTTTGGCTGTGTTTTTTTGATGGGAGATGCGTCGATCCCGCGAGGTTGAACGCTTCACTAAGCGGAAAGCCAAGCGGGTTTCAACATGAGTGAAAGCACCAGATCCGATGCGGCCTTCCGTGGCCCACGGTGTGGAGAAGTTGCGCGCGCGGCGTTGTCATCGGGACTGGCTTGGTGGCATGATCCTGCCTTGGCTACCGCGGCTTTGCGGAGAGCTTCATCCGGGGGATTTGCACCATGTCACGAGAGTTGAGCGCAGAACTTATCGGCACCTTCACGCTGGTAACCGCCGTTTGCGGCGCCGCCTTGTTCTCGGCGCCGAGCGCGGGATTGGTCGCGGTGGCATTTGCTGTCGGCCTGTCGGTACTGGCGATGGCTTACGCGGTGGGCCCGATCTCGGGCGGCCATTTCAATCCGGCGGTGACATGCGGACTGGTGGCCGCGGGCCGCTTCCCTGCCGGCAAGGCAGTCCCCTATGTCGTCGCGCAGGTCATCGGCGGCGTTGCTGCGGCTGCGGTGTTTTACGTAATTCTGCAGGGCGCACCGGCAGCGGGAAAATGGAACACGTTCTTCGCGGCATCGAACACCTATGGCGACTCTGGATTTACCATGCTGAGTGCGGGTCTGATTGAAGTGGTGATAACGGCGCTGTTCGTGCTGGTCATCGTCAGCGTGACGTCGCCGCGCGCGCCGGCCGGCTTTGCCCCGATCGCGATCGGTCTGGCACTGACGCTGTTTCACCTGGTCGCAATCCCGGTCTCCAACGCCTCGCTCAACCCGGCGCGCTCGACGGCAACCGCACTGTTTGGCGGGGCTGCTGCGATGCAATGCCTGTGGCTGTTCTGGGTTGCACCCATCGTCGGAGGCATCATCGGTGGCGTCGTCGGGAAATGGCTGCACGCCGAATATGTCAGCGGTCCGGTGAACCCGTAGATACTGTCCTGCCCGCGATCGGTTCGCTTTTCGAACCAGCCGTAACGCACAAAAAAGCAAACAAAAAAGGGCGGCTGAAAGGCCGCCCTTTCAACGCGTCTTGCCACGATCGTCGAAGCCGAGCAGCTTGACCTTGACCTTGTCGCCTTCCTTGACGACGTCGGAGGTCTTCTGCACGCGGTTGGCCGCGAGCTGGCTGATGTGGACGAGGCCGTCCTTGGCGCCGAAGAAGTTCACGAACGCGCCAAACTCCATCACCTTGACTACGGTGCCATCGTAGATCTGCCCGATCTCCGGATCCGACGCGATCGACTTGATCCACTTGATCGCGGCCTTGATCGATTCGCCGTCGGCGGAGGCGACCTTGACGGTGCCGTCGTCATCGATGTTGACCTTGGCGCCGGTCTTTTCGACGATCTCGCGGATCACCTTGCCGCCGGTGCCGATCACTTCGCGGATCTTGTCGGTCGGGATCTTGAACGTCTCGATGCGCGGGGCGTACTCGCCGAGTTCGGCGCGCGCAGCGGTGAGCGCCTTCGACATTTCGCCGAGGATGTGGATGCGTCCGTCCTTGGCCTGGCCAAGCGCGACCCTCATGATCTCCTCGGTGATCCCGGCGATCTTGATGTCCATCTGCAGCGAGGTGATGCCGTGGTCGGTGCCGGCCACTTTGAAGTCCATGTCACCGAGGTGATCCTCGTCACCGAGGATGTCCGACAGCACCGCAAAACGGCTGCCCTCCAGAATGAGGCCCATCGCGATGCCCGCGGTCGGCCGCTTCAGAGGAACGCCCGCATCCATCAGCGCCAATGAGGCGCCGCATACCGACGCCATCGACGAAGACCCGTTCGATTCCGTGATCTCCGAGACCACGCGCACCGTGTAGGGGAATTCGTGATGCGGCGGCAGCACCGGGTGAATCGCGCGCCAGGCGAGCTTGCCGTGGCCGATCTCGCGCCGCTTGGTGCCACCCATCCGTCCGGTTTCGCCGACCGAGTAGGGAGGGAAATTGTAGTGCAGCAGGAAGGTCTCTTTGTACGTTCCCGAAAGTGCGTCGATGTACTGCTCGTCCTCGCCGGTGCCGAGCGTGGTCACCACCATCGCCTGGGTTTCGCCGCGGGTGAACAGCGCCGAGCCATGGGCGCGGGGCAACACGCCGACTTCCGCGATGATGTTGCGGACGGTCTTTGAGTCGCGGCCGTCGATGCGCTTGCCGCTATCGAGGATGTTCCAGCGGACGATCTTGGCTTCCAGCTCCTTGAAAACTGCGGCGATGCGCAGCTTGTCGTATTTCGGCTCCTGGCCTTCCGAGAAGTAGTGCGCCATCACCTTTTCCCTGGCCTTGCCGACCGCGCCGTAGCGGTCCTGCTTGACCGGAATGGCGTAAGCCGAGCGCAGATCGGTCTCGATCAGCGCCAGTATTTCCTTTTCCAGCGCGCTTTCGTCCACGATCTTGACATCGCGCGGTTCCTTGGCGGCTTTTTCGGCAAGCTGGATGATCGCGCTGATCACCGGCTGGAAGTGCCGGTGACCGAACATCACGGCGCCGAGCATGATGTCTTCGTTGAGTTCCTTGGCTTCCGATTCCACCATCAGCACCGCATCGGCGGTGCCGGCGACGACGAGATCGAGTTGAGTTTCGACCATTTCGTCGAGCGTCGGATTAAGCACATATTCGTCGTTGACGAATCCGACGCGGGCTGCGCCGATCGGCCCCTTGAAGGGCGCTCCCGACAGCGTCAGCGCGGCCGAGGCGGCCACCAGCGCAACGATATCCGGATCGTTCTCCATGTCGTGCGACAGCGTGGTCACGATGACCTGGGTCTCGTTGCGCCAGCCATCCACGAACAGCGGGCGGATCGGTCGATCGATCAGGCGGGAGACCAGCGTCTCCTTCTCGGTGGGGCGGCCTTCGCGCTTGAAATAACCGCCGGGAATGCGGCCCGCGGCGTAGGTCTTCTCCTGATAGTCGACGGTCAGAGGCAGGAAGTCGACGCCTTCGCGGGGGGTCTTGGCGGCCACGACGGTGGCGAGCACAACGGTTTCGCCATAGGTCGCCAGCACGGCGCCGTCGGCCTGACGGGCGATTTTTCCGGTTTCAAGCCTGAGGGGACGCCCACCCCAGTCGATCTCGACTGAATGAATATTGAACATTGCGGTCTTCTTTCATGGTTTCTCGAAAGGCACGAAAGGCCAGCGCACAAAACCATGCGCAAGATTGCGGGACGCTGATCGCGATGCGAAATCAGCGTCCGGCGATCCTGCCATGGTCTTGATGTGCTGGATGGTTTTCATCCCTTGCGGTTTGGTGCAGGCAAGAGCTGTTGAGCCCTCTACCCGCGCGACGGACACTTGCCCATCATCGCCCAGTCGCCGGAGTGCTGCTGGACGAACTCTTGGTTTCGGCATGAACTCTTTTGCGAAAAACGCTTCGAAGGTCATGCCCCGATGCGAGCCATCGACGGTTCGCACCGGTATACGCATGGTTTGCTCGAAACCCGTAAATCCGTTTTTCGAGACCACGCGCAAGCGCGCGCGATTGCGCGCGTATTCAGCTCAACGACGAATGTTGTGCTTTTCGAGCAGGGCCTTGTAACGCGCCTCGTCTTTTTTCTTGATGTAATCCAGAAGCGAACGGCGCGTCGAGACTAGCTTCAACAGACCGCGCCGCGAATGATTGTCCTTTACGTGGGTCTTGAAGTGCCCGGTCAGATTGTTGATGCGTTCCGACAGGATCGCGACCTGAACCTCGGGCGAGCCGGTGTCGCCGGGTTTATTGGCATTCGTCTTGATGACTTCCGCTTTGCGTTCGGCGGTAATCGACATCGTCAAACACTTTCATTGTTGCGAGCCGGACTGGCAGTCAGTCCGGTCAGGTTGAACACGCGCTTGGGGATGAGTTCGCCATTGCCAATTTCGGCGAGGGCCAAAAGCCGGCCGGCCACCGTGACATAGACTGTGCCGCTAGAATTGGGCGCATCCCGTCCGCGCAACAAAACGGCTTGGCCCCGGTAGAGCCTTGCCGCATCAGCCCGTGTGACGGCCAGTGCCGGGATGTCGTCCAGCGCGGTCTCAACGGGCAAAAGCGCGTCGGCGAGGCTGCCCTCGCCAGACGCGGCTCTATCGCACAAACCCTGCAACTGTTCCAGCGGAATCATGTCGGATTCGCCAAACGGCCCGACCAGGGTGCGCCGCAGGCCAGAGATATGACCGTAGCAGCCGAGCAGCCGGCCGATATCGCGCGCCAGCGCCCGTACATACGTTCCCTTGCCGCACTCGGCCTCGAACACGGAATGATTGCTATCTGGTTGTTCTACAAGGGTTAAGTGGTGAATCTCGACCGCCCGGGGCTTCAATTCGATGGTCTCGCCATCGCGCGCCAAATCGTAGGCCCGCTCGCCTTGGACCTTGATCGCGGA
>VAZS01000401.1 GCA_005884855.1 Alphaproteobacteria bacterium
CGATTTTCGACCGGTGGATGTTACCGGGATCGTTAAAATCGCGGCTTTGCTAACATAGCGTGAGCGCAGGTGCAACATGAGGGCAGGCGGTGGTGCTGCCTTGTCGCACATCAAATCGCGCTCCGTAGGCGAGGACAATCAAGACAGCAATTCAACCACTGGATGTCCCCGCGGACCTAGGCGGAGCTCGCGCTCAAGTGGCCCGTCCGCTCCAAGCGGCAGCCGCGAATCGTTCCGTCGCCAGACGCATAGCCGCATGTGCTCTGCGCAGGGAACCTGTTTTATGTTGGGCCCATTCCGCATGGGCAGATTACTTGGCGAAACTTGGTCGAAAACACGTCTTCTCTGGCGAAAACTTGGCTCGGCAGTATTCCCATGTAATAAATATGTATATCTCGGCAAAGTAGGTATTATTACGGAACCTTTGTTGATGAAGTCGATCCAGTCACAAGTTATTTCAGCGGGAGATAAACCGGATTTACTGCCGCCTTTCTGCCTCATTAGGCCACCAAACGGCGCTTACGCAAAACGGGACGGGGGTTCCACTTGCCACATTTGTGGCAATACTATCTTCGAGGGACTAATCTATGCTGACTTTCAAAAACCCGAGGCTGGGAAATATGTCCCGGCCGCGCACCGCACTCGCTGTTCTCGCCGCAACTCTCCTGATTGGTGGCAGCATCAGTGAAGCCTCGGCCAAATCGCATCGGCATCATCACCGCCATCACCATCACGCCAGCAACTCTCATACGGACTCTTCCGGCGGGTTCTGGCGCCTCGCCAATGCAGCAATCGCTTCGGCGGGGCGCAGCTTCACCGGGATGGCCTCCTACTATGGCAACGAATCCGGCAGCAAAACCGCATCCGGCCAGCGCTTCAATCAGAACGCCATGACCGCGGCTCACCGCACATTGCCGTTCGGGACCAAGCTGCGTGTGACTCACGGAGCCCGCAGCGTCGTCGTGACGATCAACGATCGGGGCCCGTTCATCCGTGGCCGGGTTCTCGATCTTTCGACCGGCGCGGCGCGTGCGGTCGGCCTGACCAGCGCCGGCGTGGGCCGCGTGACCGCCGAGGTCATCTGACCTCTTCGGGCGTTTGAACGCACCTTCTCTCACAATAAACAAGTCTCGCCTCCTTGAGCGGCAGTAGAACTTGTTGCGAGCGAAAAGGCCTGCCGTCGCTAACGACGGCAGGCCTTTTTCACGCCGTCCCGATGGGTAGACCCGCCAAGCTACAAAAAACTCTGCGGATCGACGTCGACTTCCAGCTTGAGATTGCCTTTGGTCTTTGGCCCGGCCGCGAGCCATTCGCGCAGATATTCGGATAGATCGACCGCTCGCGCCGATTTCAGCAACAGGCGGAAACGGTAGCGGCCCTTGATTACCGCGAGCGGCGCTTCGGCAGGCCCTAATACCTGAATGCTCGGGTCGATCGGTGCGATCGCCGCAAGTTTGCGCGCGTAGCTCTCCGCGCTCGGCCGGTCGCCCGCCGAGATGATCAGACTGGCCAGCCGGCCGAACGGCGGATAGCCGGCGCGCTCGCGTGCCTGGATTTCGCTGGCGTAAAATGCCTCGCGGTCGCCCGCCACCAGCGCCTTGATCACGGGATGCTCGGGCTGGTGGGTCTGCAGATAACCGACCCCGCGGCCCTGATCGCGCCCGGCGCGTCCGATCACCTGGTTGAGCAGTTGAAACGTCCGCTCTGCGGCGCGCGGATCGCCATTGCCGAGCCCGAGATCCGCGTCGACCACCCCGACCAGGTTAAGGCGGGGAAAATTATGGCCCTTGGCCACCAATTGAGTGCCGATAATGATATCGACCCGGCCTTCGGCGATCTCGTTCAATTCGCTGCGCATGTTTTCGACCGAGGTGATGAGATCGCTCGACAAAACCATGGTGCGGGCTTCCGGAAACAGACTTGCAGCTTCTTCCTGCAGACGTTCGACGCCCGGCCCGACCGCGACCAGCGATTCCTCGGCCGCGCAATGCGGGCACGCATGCGGACGCGGCATCGAGAAGCCGCAATGATGACAGACCAGGCGCTGGCGGAAGCGGTGATCGACCAGCCAGGCGTCGCAGATGGTGCAAGCAAAACGATGCCCGCAGGACCGGCACAATGTCAGCGGCGCATAGCCGCGCCGGTTGAGGAACAACAGCGCCTGCTCGCGCCGCTCAACCGCAATCCGAATGTGCCCGGCCAGAAGTGGCGAGATGAAACCGCCGCGCGGTGGTGCTTCACGGCGCAAATCGATTGCCTCGATGTGCGGCATGTGCTGGCCGCCAAACCGCGACGGCAGCACGACGCGCTGGTAGCGGCCCTTGCGCGCATTCATTTCGGTCTCGACCGAGGGCGTCGCTGAGGCGAGCACGATCGGTATTTTGGCGATATGGGCGCGCACCACCGCCATATCGCGGGCGTGGTAATGCGCGCCTTCATCCTGCTTGTAAGCCTGATCGTGCTCCTCATCGACGATGATCAGTCCGAGATCGGCGTAGGGGAGAAACAGCGCCGAACGGGCGCCTACCACCACGGGGCCTTCGCCAGCCGAGATCGCGGCCCAGTTGCGCGCGCGGGTGCGCGGCGTCAACCCCGAGTGCCATTCCAGCGGCCGCACCCCGAAACGATGCGCGAAGCGGTCGAGGAATTGTCCGGTCAGCGCGATCTCCGGCATCAGGATCAGCGACTGCCTGCCCCGCCGGATGACTTCGGCAATGGCCTCGAAATACACTTCGGTCTTGCCGGAACCGGTAACGCCGTCGAGCAAGGCGACATGGAAGCTGCCGTTGGCGGCTAGCGCGCGCATCGCATCAGCCGCGGTGCGCTGCTGGCGGGAAAAGTCAGGCGCGGCGAATGATGGATCGGGCGGGGGCGGCGCCAGTGCACGCGGCATGGCTTCGGTCATCAGCGTGCCTTCGTCGACGAGGCTATCGATGACGCCAGCGCTGACGCCAGCTTGCTTTGCCGCCTCGGATTTGCCATGCAACAGCCGATCCGACAGTACCGCGATCAGCCGTCGTCGCGCCGGGGTCATCCGCTTGGGCGCTTCGCCGACCAGGCGCACGCCCATCCGCACCCGCTCCGGCCCGAGATGCTCGCCCATACGCAAGGACATCCGCAGCACCATGCCGCGCGCAGAGAGCGTGTAGTTGGCCACCCAATCGACCAGCGAGCGCAGTTCCTGTTTGAGCGGCGGCACGTCCAGCTTTTCACCGACGTCCTTGAGCCGATTGTGCAGGCGCGGATCAGGATTGGCGTTCTCCGCCCAGACCACCGCGACCACCTCGCGCGGCCCCAGCGGCACGCACACCACATCCCCCGGCTTCAACACCATGCCGCGCGGCACCCGATAGGAATAGTTTTGATTGAGCGCGACCGGCACCAGCACATCGACCACGCGTGTCGATGATGCGGATGACGCGGTGGGGCGCGTGGAGTCGTCCATGCAGAATCAGACCCGAAGCCGAAAGGGGCGGCTTAACTTAGGACCACCGGCGGCTTGGGGCCAGTGTCCAGCCGCTGCTGCCGGCAGTTAGCAAACGGTAAACGAAAGTGATGCGATAAAGTGGAATCGTCGCGCGCCAGGAACGCCGATAGAGATCACCCATGGCCAAACCAGCTTCCGCAGTTCAGCCGATCGAACTGGACTGCGCCGATGAGGTTCTCGCGCTTGAGATGACGCGCTGGCTCGCACATTTGCGCAGCGAGCGGCGATTGTCGCCAAAGACGCTGGAGGCCTATGCGCGCGACGTGCGCCAATGTCTCGGATTTCTGTGCGAGCATTGGGGTAGGCGCGTGACGCTGTCCGGGTTTGCCGCGCTGGAGGCCAGCGACGTCAGAGCGTTCATGGCGATGCGGCGCGCCTGCGATATCGGGGGGCGTTCGTTGATGCGCGCGCTGGCAGGCTTGCGCTCGTTCGGCCGATTCCTGGAACGCGAGGGAAGGGGCAAGGTCGGAGCACTCTCCGCCATACGCGCGCCCAAAGTTGGGAAAAGCCTGCCCAAGCCGGTTCCGGTGGCCGCGGCGAAACGTTTGGCCGACGCCGACGAGCGTGCCGGCGAAACCCGCGATCCCTGGATCTGGGCGCGCGATGCAGCCGTGATGGGGCTGTTGTACGGTTCGGGGCTGCGTATTTCGGAGGCGCTCGGCCTGCGGCGCCGCGATGTGCCTTTGCCCGGGGCGGGCGACGTGCTGGTGGTGACCGGCAAGGGCGATAAAACACGGATGGTGCCGGTACTGCAGAATGTGCTGGCGCTGATTGAGGATTATGTCGCCATATGCCCGCATCCGCTGCCGCCGGAAGGCGCAATCTTTGTCGGCGCCCGCGGCGGCCCACTCAGTCCGCGAATCATTCAGCTCACCATGGAGCGGCTGCGTGGCGCGCTCGGGCTGCCCGATAGCGCGACCCCGCACGCGCTGCGGCATTCTTTCGCAACCCACCTGTTGAGCCGCGGCGGTGACCTGCGCGCGATACAGGAACTACTCGGCCACGCTTCGCTTTCGACCACGCAGATTTATACCGGCATCGATAGCGAGCGGCTGCTGGAGGTCTATCGCCATGCCCATCCGCGCGCATGATGCCGTGAAGCTTTGCCCCTTGCGGAGACGGTATTGTTCGTTCAATCGTTAATCCATCCAGCCTGGAGGAACACATGAGCGCACACGAAAGCATGGAGCATGCAGAACACGTCGAGCACGCCTCGGGGCACAACAAAAAGATCGCGCTGCTGATCGCCGTGATCGCCCTGTTCCTTGCGCTGTCGGAGACGCTCGGCAAGGGCGCCCAGACCGAATCCATCAGCAAGAACGTCGAAGCTTCAAATCTGTGGGCGTTTTTTCAAGCCAAGAGCATTCGCCGCACGGTCGTGCAGACCGCTTCGGATCAATCCAAGCTAAGCCTCGGCCCCATCAGCGACGCCAGCGCCAAGGCGGCTCTGCAAAAGCAGATCGACGACTGGCAGAAAACCGCGGCGCGATACCGTTCCGAGCCCGAGACCGGCGAAGGTACCGAGCAACTTGCCGAGCGCGCCAAACACGCCGAGCACGAGCGCGATCTTGCCACCGCGAAGTATCATCACTACGAGCTCGCCTCGGCCGCCTTTCAGATCGGCATCGTGCTGGCCTCGGCAACCATCATCACGGGCATTATCGCGCTGGCCTGGATCTCCGGCCTGCTGGCGCTGGCCGGAATCGCCTTCACCGCGCTAGGCGCGTTCATGCCGCATTTACTGCATCTGCATTAGGAACCGGTAATTGGCGCACCAGGAACAGGTCAGCGCGCTTCGTGCACGCTTTTCCGAAAGCGCT
>VAZS01000402.1 GCA_005884855.1 Alphaproteobacteria bacterium
CCAAACCTTCAGAGCACGACGATAACGCCCGGCAGCGATGCCGGGCGTTATTCATTGGGTGACATCGTTAGCGGAAGCACGGTTCTTTGAAAATTCGCTCAGCCCGTTCGCATCATGAAGTCGCAAGCCGATCCGGGTTAACGCAAAAGCCAAACGGGCATAGATGGCGTCTTCCGTAAATGACCACAAGTAGTCAACGCGCGCAATCATGCGCTTGATGGTAGATGTGGTTAGAATGGCAGAGTTCGCGGAGTCACGGCGCTGGCGAAAGAGCACGGTCTGGTTATGCCGCCCTATAAATCATTTGCGGGTCGAGCACCCAAAGTGGACACCGGTTCCGTTTGTTCAAATTAGAGGTTTGTCCCCTGTCAAAGCACGCCATTAAACCTATAGAGTGTCAGCTTGGGGCGAGGTCCCCCACCGAATTTTTCAGGTGCCCCAACGCAAAGGACTGTGATGGAGGCAAGGTTTGGTAAAGCTACGATTTCTGCTCTTGGCAGCGCTCGGAGTGCTGCAAGCTACCTAATCGAACTTTCAATAATCGCCGCGAGTTACGTTGCCCTTGCCGAATCCGCGCTATTGCTACCCGCAATCAATCCGTCCGCGACACCGTTGTGGCCGCCAACGGGTTTCGCGCTCGCGCTGGTCCTACTGCGCGGTTACCGGATTTGGCCCGCGATTTTAGTGGGATCTCTTTCTCCTTACCTCATGGGCGGCCGATCGCTGTTAGAACTGGGCTCAGTCGGCCTCAGTACCCTCCTCGCTGCGTTTGCCGGAACCTGGCTGATTAATCGGTGGTCGAACGGTCACGAGACTTTCGGTACCCCCTCCAGTGTCGCAAAGTTTGCAATCATTTCCTTTGCGCCGACCACGATGATTAGTTCAGGCACCGCCGTGGCAGGATTCATATTGGCCAACAAAATAAGTTTTTCCGATTCTGTCGTCACCTGGTTCACCTGGTGGCTTGCCGACGCCGCCGGGACCTTAATGATTGCTCCGGTCGTTGTGCTCTGGGCGATAATGCCTGTACTTAGTTGTTCCAAATGGAAGCTGTTGGAATCGGCCGCAGTCTCTATTCTGGTGAGCCTCATCGGGATCGTTGCTTATAGCCCGCTCATCGGCAGTAACCTCATCGTCGACGACCTCAACCTGCTGCTGCCTTATCGCAGCCTTCTTGGGTTTTTGGTTTTAGTACCGTTGATGTGGGCTGGTTTGCGCGGTAATCAACGCAACATCGCCACGGCAGCGCTCATTTTCTTCGGAATCGCCGCGTGGGGTTTCTCGGTAGGTAGCGACCCATTTCCGAAAACGGATCTGAATGGAGCCCTGTTATCATTACTCGTGCTTTCAATCAGCGTGTCAGTGCCGCCGCTCGCTTTGACTGCAGCAATTGCCACGCGCCAAAACACCGAAGCCCATTTGCTTTCTGTGCAGGACCAATTGAACCTTCAGGTGGAACGGAAAAATGTGGCGCTCAACAGCGCTAAACGCCACTTCCAAATTCTCGTCGAAGGCGTTGTCGACTATGCAATTTTTGCGCTCGATAAAGAAGGGCACGTTACGAGCTGGAATAGCGCCGCACAAAAAATCATAGGCTACACCGTGGACGAAATTATCGGGAAGGATTTTGGGATATTTTATCGACCGGATGAGCGTCGGGGGGGCGCACCAAACCGCGCATTGGATTTGGCTATTGAAAGAGGTAAGCACGAAGTTGAGGGTTGGCGCATCAGAAAAAATGGCACCCCGTTTTTCATTACCGGCTCGGTCTTTTCGAACAATGATGACGAAGGAAATCTGCTCGGTTTTATCAATATACTCCGGGACGCAACCGAGCGACGCGACGCGGAGGAGAAACTGGTCCAGGCACGCGAACAGCTCGCTATGTCACAGAAAATGGAGGCAATGGGCAAACTGACTGGTGGGATTGCGCACGACTTCAACAATCTGTTGATGATCATTGGAGGTAGTGCTCAGATCTTTGCGCGCCTACTTGATCCGAAATTGCCAAAAGCAATCGAAGCCATACAGACCGCGGCCAAACGCGGGGAAAGTCTCACGCGTCAATTGTTGACATTCTCTCGTCATCAGCATCTTAGCCCGACAGTTGTCGATTTGAACGCTTCCATAAAGAACATGCGGACCATGATTGAAAGCTCGCTGCGCGGGAACATTGTGTACAAGGAAAATATTGGTGACGGTGTTTGGCTGGTTAAAGTGGACTTGGCGGAACTAGAGCTTGCGATTGTCAATATCGCTGTTAATGCCCGCGATGCAATGCCAAACGGCGGCACGTTCACATTGTCGGTCAACAAGATGATGGTAAATGAGGAGATCGGCGGTAATCACCTAGAAGGAGCCTTCCTTGCGATAGCGTTTAGCGATACGGGCACTGGCATTCCGCCAAACCTTCTGTCCAAGATGTTCGATCCATTTTTCACAACCAAAGAGGTCGGCAAAGGAACTGGGCTCGGTTTGTCGCAGGTTTACGGTTTTGCGCACCAAGCCGGCGGAACGGTGACGGCAGACAGCAAGCTCGGACAAGGAACAACGATTACAGTCTATTTACCGTCTTGTGCGGACGAGCAAATCACCAGCAAAGAGGTGTCGGCGGATAAAACAAAACCACAGCATTCGCAACGGCAGACGGTCCTCGTTGTAGATGATAGCGCTGATGTTGCGGAAGTGACATCATCGCTATTCGAGCATCTGGGCTATGAGACCATTTATCAAGATTCGGCCGAAGCGGCATTAAAACTGCTTGAAGCTGGTACGAAGATCGATCTCGTCTTCAGCGATATCGTCATGCCAGGGACCATTGATGGCGTTGGGCTGGCGAGAGAAATCCGTTCGCGGTATCCCAATTTGCCGGTGGTCCTTACGACCGGTTACAGCGATGCGGCAGAAGCAGCTCCCTCAACATTAAGAATATTACGTAAGCCGTTCGATACCGAGGCGCTAAGAGATTTTATCCATGATATTGCGCCTCCGATATTATTGAAAGCATCCGGTGTGCCGGTCGCGTCAAGCACGACTGGTGCTTTACGCAGAAGTTGATCGACCGTGGCCAACCGCGTCATCGCGGCCAATGGCGTCGCTCTGAGGCGGTTCTTCCCCAAAGACGTTTGCATGAAAGGCGTACGTCCCAGGCTACACTGCTGAGGAAACGGACGGGTAACGAACATCCTTGTGCCGAGCTGCAAGGGACCGAGCAGCCGCGCTGCCGTCGAGAAAACCCATAAATGCCTCATTGAGATGCCCCGAACCCTTGCGGGGCTGCTCCCAACATCTGCCGAGTACCTACGATGCATGAGTCTGCTCCGGGGCGATTCTCTCTGACAGCTCAAACTCACAAACCTGGATAACATCATCTCCGGCGCCGGACACCTCGGCGATGGCGTGATGATGCTTGTCAACCAAGGCACGATCATCGCAAGTGGCATCAACGCACTCGATATCGATACCGGGCTGAACACCATCGTCAATTCCGGAATGCTTGAAGCGACCGGTAGCGGCGGGTTGGTTATTGACAGCAACCTGGATAATGCCTGCGTGCTATGGGCCAATGGTGCAAATATCACGCTGCATGGCAGCGTAACCGGTACCGGCACAGCATCGATGGACGGCACAGCCACTCTCGAATTCAGCGGCGTTGTGTCGGGATTTAATGGAGATGATCACTTCGATCTGGCGGGTGTTGCTTTTGTGGCGGGCACAAGCGCGATCTATGTCGCAAACCAGGACGGCACCGGCGGAATGCTCTCGGTCACCGACGGGACCGAGGGAGCCCAAACCGTCCACATCGCGCTGCTTGGGCAGTACTCGGCTGATGGCTTTACAATCACGGCCGACGATAGCTCCGGAACGCTGCTATCGTATCGGGATCACATCTGATCCAAGCAGCAAACCGCAAACGCTCACAGAACGGGCCGGGTGATACCCCCCGTTTTGACTCGAGGGTCAGCGCTCTACTGTTCGCGCTTGCCACGTAGAAGACACGGCCTACACTGCATATGTCGATCCGGGCAGTGGTGGCCTGGACGCGCCGATTGCTTCACGCGGTGTCAAAATGATCAATACCAAACTCGGTGATAGTGACTTGCTGCTGGTAATCGACGTGCAGAACGATTTCTGTCCCGGTGGGGCGCTTGCGGTGACCGATGGCGACGCGGTGGTGCCGGTCATTAACCGCCTCGCCGAAGGTTTCGGTCATGTCGCGCTGACCCAGGATTGGCATCCTGCCGGCCATAGCTCGTTTGCGACGGCGCATCCCGGTTCGGCTGCCTTTGACACGATCAGCATGCCTTATGGTCCGCAGACGCTATGGCCGGATCATTGCGTGCAGGGTACGGCGGGGGCGGCGTTTCATCCGCAGCTTGACACAAGGCGCGCCGAACTCGTGATCCGTAAAGGTTTCCGCGCCGAAATCGACTCCTACTCCGCGTTTTATGAGAACGATCGGCGTACTCCCACCGGGTTAGCAGGTTATTTGCGCGACCGCGGCTTACGCCGGATTTTCCTGGCCGGACTTGCTACCGACTATTGCGTGTATTATTCCGCCCTTGACGCGCGCCGGCTCGGTTTCGACAGCATAGTTATCGAGGCGGGATGCAGGGCCATTGATTTGGCTGGTTCGCTGGACGTGGCATGGACCGCGATGGCCGACGCCGGCGTGCAGCGCGTTGGTGATCTCGCCTAAAGCCAGGGGGTAATTATGCCGTCCGAGTGGTCCGGTTCGGCATGCCGCCAACCGCGATGATGTCGGCGCTTAATTGTTCGATCGTTGTGCGGCGACGCATCGCAGTCTGTCGAATGAGCTTAAAGGCCTCGGTTTCCGAGAGACCATGGCCGCGCATCATCTGCAGAACCGCGGCGAACACGACGCGCCGCGAACGTATCCGATCCTCCAGCCTCTCGACATAAGCTGCCTCATCCAATCTTCGCAGCGCCGAATCGAACGCGACGACCAACGCGGTGTAGAGCCCCGCCGAGCGCAGCGGTTTGATTAGAAAAGATGCCGGCCTCAGGTCGAGCAGCCACTTCAGACGACTGGGCGTCTCGGTTCCGATCAATGCGATAATCGGTGCATTGATCCTCCAGGGCGGGGCCGGCTCGGACCTGATTGGAATGCTGTCGGCATCCACGATGATAACCTCAGTCGCCTCATTCGGTGGCAGCGCTTCGGCTGGATCACGTTCCGCAACGATCATGCCCAAGCGGCCAAGCTGACGGCGCAGCATCGACATCTCTCGTTCGTCCCTCATCACCATGAGAGCGCGACGGCCGCGAACGGAGAAAGGCGATGCCCTCGTCATTTCACAACACGCAAATGGTTGAACTTCGCGATCGCATCATTGCTCTTTTCCGCCCCGGTGCCAATCGCCGCGAGATCGAGGTTCGACAGATAGGGGTCGGGGCGCTCGGGGGCGTCCGCTTCCCAGAAGATCCGGAACTGGCATCCATGCACGGAGCGGGCCAAACGAGGGGTGAGGAAACAGTGATTGTTATCGGGATCGACCCAGATCGGGCCTTGCGGGGAATCGTAGCGATGGTTCGCCGCGGCGCGCCGTACGGCGGCCACTTCCGCGGAGCCGGCACGACGGATGGCACGGGCCAACAACATGATGCAGACATAGGTGGATTGCCCATCAACCGAAGGGTTTGAGTCGGAGCCGTGACGCGCTTTCCAGCGCGCAACAAAGGCGCGGTTCTCAGGCTGTTCTATGCTCTCGAAATAAGCAGACGAGGTGATGCATCCGATTGAGGCCGCCGATCCGATCAGCTTGAGCTCCGGCTCGCAAAGGCTGCAGCTCAGCATAGGAATCGTGAGCCCCGCTCGCGTTGTAGCCGCGTGAAGCGCGCGGATAAAAACATAGCTGGATTCACCGACTAGCGTATTGAACACGACCGGCGGCTTGCGGTCGATGATCTCGCCAACAATATGGTCCACCGCGGTCTCGCCGAGTTCGAGCAGCCGTTCGGCAAGAACGCGTCCACCCGCGCTGGTGACGATTTCGCGAAGCACTCGGTTGGTTTCCCAGGTCCAGACATAATTGGAGCCTGCACAGAACACATCATTGGAAAGCTGATCGAGCATATGCCGCACCAGCGGCACCACGGTGTGATTGGGAGCGGCGCCGACGTAGATGACGTTATCGCTGCTTTCGAACCCTTCGTACCGCGCCGGATGCCAGAGCAGCCGCTCGGTGCGTTCGACGATGGGAATAACTTGCTTGCGTGAGGCCGAAGTGTAGCAACCGACGATATGATCGACGCGCTCTTCGCGTATCAGATCGGCGCAGGCCGTATGATACGCGGCAACGACCCCGCCGGGATCGCGCAGATGTGGTGCAAAGGTGAAATCAAACTCGTCATCCGCGTTGATTTCGTCGACCGCCATCAACGCGCTCTTCTGCATCTGACTTCCCATCATGGCGTAAGGCCCTGACTGGGAAAATACGAGCCCGAGGGGAATTGATGGCTTTTTCATCGCAGAAGCCCAGTGGCAATTATGAGCGCAACAAGATCGCTCTGTCGTGCTGTAACATTAAACTGGTCTGGCGTGCTTGGGGCTGTTTCCGCTTAAAAAGTAACATGCTTCGCATTGACAAGTCTGGCGACGCTAAGACACAATAACTCGGTACATGAACGCGTGCATGACGAAAGTGGTCCCGCAGCCGATGTTGTCTGCGTGACGACCTCCAAAATCTCGTACTGCGACGCAAGTCTACGCGAGCATTGATAGCAGGGCATTGATGCCATTCGGGGTCTGTTCGGGCCGCGGGTGGCTTTTTTTCATTTGTCTTCCGAAGGAGAGGAATTGGGGGGAGCATGCCAGTTCGCCTGCCGAGTTTGGAGCAGATCGACAAATTAGGCTCGAATTTCGGCCTCGTGCTCTCCGGCGATGAGGTCGCGGCCTTTCAGCAGGCATTTAAAGGACCGCTTGGAAGACTGAGATCAGCACCGGCGCGAAAGGGCTATTGGCGGGCAAAAAGATCGCGATTAAGGACAACATATGCGTCGCCGGCGTTCCGATGATGAACGGTTCGGCCCTGCTCGAAGGTTACGTTCCAGAGCTCGATGCGACCGTGGTGACGCGAATTCTCGAATCCGGCGGCACCATCGCGGGCAAAGCGGCCTGCGAAGACCTGTGCTTCTCCGGCGCAAGCCATACTTGCGCGAGCGGGGTGATACGCAATCCGCATGATCCCAGCCGCAGTGCGGGCGGTTCATCCGGTGGAAGCGCCGCGCTGGTCGCCGCCGGTGAGGTGCCAATGGCGCTCGGCGGAGACCAGGGCGGATCGATCCGCACGCCCTCGAGCTGGTGCGGCGTCTACGGCCTGAAACCGACCTGGGGGCTCGTCCCCACCACCGGTTCGATGCCGATCAGTTATTCCCTCGATCACTGCGGCCCGATATGCGCCAGCGTCGAAGATGTGGCACGGCTGCTTACGGTGATCGCCGGCCACGACGGCTGGGACACACGGACGATTTCGGCTCGTACCGGCGATTACATGGCCGCCCTTGGCCAGCCGGCCAGAGGATTGCGCATCGGCATCCTGCGCGAGGGATTTGGCCATCCCGAGAGCGATCCCGCAGTCAACGACAGGGTGCGGCAGGCGATCTCCTCGCTCACCAAGGCGGGGGTCGAAAGCGAAGAAGTCTCAGTGCCATGGCACCTCGACGGGCCTCATGTGTGGAGCGGCATCATCCTGGAGGGCGCGGCCGAAATGATGCTGAAGGGATTTGGCGTCGGCAACAATATTCAGGGCTATTATCCGCTTTCGATGCAGGAAGCTTTCGCCCGCGGCATGGGAACGCGGATCAACGACGTCTCGCCCACCGTCAAACTGGTGCTGATGCTGGGAGAATATATGCATCGCAATTATCATGGGCGTTATCATTCGAAGGCCCAAAATCTGCGGGTGCTGCTGCGGCGCGCCTACGAACAGGCGCTGG
>VAZS01000403.1 GCA_005884855.1 Alphaproteobacteria bacterium
TCCGACCGGCAAGAAATATCTCGATTTTCACCAGCGGCTGCTCGGTGGCCGTGGTCAGGCGGACAAGGCCCACGCGATGGCAGCCGCCAAGGAGGCCGGCCTGGATACGGCCAGGATCGAGAAGGACCTCGCAAGCCCGGAAGTACGCGCCACGCTGGAGGAGAATTTGAAACTCGCCGAGGCGATGGGCATGAACGGCACGCCGAGCTACGTGATTGGCAAGCAAGTAGTGATCGGCGCGGTTGGTCTTGAGAGCCTCAAGGAAAAAATCGGCATCGCGCGCTGCGGCAAGGCGACCTGCTGAGCGTGATCGCAAACCGATGACGTGGTGAGATCAACACTTGCTCCACAGCCGGTCTTTGGGTTTGACCGCTTACAGCCAATGTTTTCGCCGGACTAATTTAAGTAAATTTTGCGGCGAACCTGTTCATCGCGCATTCAAAAAACAAAAGCCGTGGAACCGGCAATCGCGCGGAACTTGGCGGAGCCCCTTTCGTTGTTGGCGCGGGCAAAGCTAACCACGTGAGGAGATATTCAATGGCTAATCGCTTTATGATTTCGGTAGCGGCGGTTGCGCTGCTCGCCGGAGCCGGTTTCGCGAACGCACAGGGAACCGGGGAGCACAAGGGATCGTCAGGTTCCGCCGCGCAGCAGAGCGCGCCGTCTTCGGGCGGCGGAGGTTCGGCAGGTACCCAGAGCCGTGAGTCAAGCGAGTCGAGTGGCCCGTCATCTGGCATGAAGTCCAGCCAGTCCGATCAGAAGAAGTCCACCCAGTCCGATCAGAAATCGACGACGGGCAGCAGTCAGCGCGGCGAGGACAGTCAGGGCCAGAAGTCCAAGAGCATGAGCTCGGACAACGAGCGAAAGCCGAGGGCCGCGAAGGCCGCGACAAGATGAAGGCCGAGGGTCGCGAAGGCCGCGACAAGATGAAGGCTGAGGGTCGTGAAGGCCGCGACAACATGAAGGCCGAAGGCCGCGAAGGGCGCGACAAGATGAACGCCCAGGGCCGCGAAGGTCGCGACAACATGAACGCCCAGGGTCGAGACCGCAACGGCAGCATGGAGTCGAGAGGGTCGTCAACGGAGACCAGGTCCCAGACTACGGGCCAGGCCGGCGCTGGCGCGAAGCTCTCGACCGAGCAGCGCACCAAGATCACCAGCGTGATCAGGCAGCAGCATGTTGAGCCGGTTCAAAACGTCAACTTCTCGATCTCGGTCGGAACCCGCGTTCCGCGCGACGTACGCTTCCACACCCTCCCGTCGGAGATCGTGACGATCTATCCGGAGTGGCGTGGGTATGAGTACTTCCTGGTGCGTGACCAGATCGTCGTGGTGGATCCGCGAACGCTCGAGATCGTGGCTGTGCTGGAAGCCTAAATTCTGAAGACATAACCGTGGCTTGGGGCGGGCAGAAATGCCCGCCCCTTTCTTACGCGCAATCGCTGCGCGAGGCCGGCGTCGGGCTGGCGCGCCAGGCTGCCGAGTCCGGCCGCTGCGCGACCGCTCGTTTGTTGGTTAACGACGCGCCCCGCGACCTGCCGCCTCATTGCCGGGATTTCAATGGCCAAGAGCCTTGCCGACACGATCTACGTGCTTAACGGCCCAAACCTGAATCTGTTGGGGACCCGCGAACCGGAGACCTACGGCCATGCGACCCTCGCCGACGTCGAGAAACTTTGCGCGCAAACTGCAGCGCAGTTCGGCCTGACGGCGGATTGCAGGCAGTCCAACCGTGAAGGCGAACTGATCGATTTCATCCACGACGCCCATGCGAACAAAGCCGCCGGAATTATCATCAACGCGGGAGGCTATTCCCACACCTCGATCGCGCTGCATGATGCTCTGGTGGCCGTAAAAATTCCAACCGTCGAAGTGCACATCAGCAATATCCACGCCCGCGAGAATTTCCGTCACCATTCCTTCACTGCCCGGGCAGCGTTCGCAACGCTGTGCGGCTTCGGCATCGACGGTTACAGGCTTGCCATCAATGGCCTTGCAGCCCGGATTGGCATCAAGGCAAAAGCCTGACCCATCCGCTCGTCATCCTCTATCCTCTGAAAATTCCGGATCAAGATCATGGCGCGCCAGCCTGACGAAAAGACAGCCGTAAAATCCAAACTCGACGACAGCGCGCTCATCCGCGAACTCGCATCACTGCTCGACGAGACCAACCTCACCGAGATCGAGATCGAGCGCGCGGGCATGCGGGTGCGAGTTGCGCGAACTCTCGGCATGTCAGTATCGATGCCGCCGAGCCATCAAGCGGCCAGTCCCAGCTCGGCAGCAGTTAGCGCGCCGCTACCGATCGCAGACCAGATCCCCTCACCGCGTGCTGGCACCGTGACGCAGATTCTTGTCGAGGACGGCCAGCCGGTCGAATTTGGCGAGCCGCTGGTCATTATCGAATAGAAATCGTCAACGTCAGGCGCGCTCGATGTTCGACAAGATCCTGATAGCCAATCGCGGTGAGATCGCGTTGCGCATCTTGCGTGCTTGCAAGGAACTGGGCATCGCTACCGTGGCGGTCCATTCCACCGCCGACGCGGACGCGATGCACGTGCGCCTGGCCGACGAGAGTGTCTGCATAGGCCCGCCACCCTCGAAAGACAGCTACCTCAACGTGCCCGCGTTGCTTGCAGCGTGCGAGATCACCGGGGTTGACGCCGTGCATCCCGGCTACGGCTTTCTGTCGGAGAATGCCCGCTTTGCCGAAATCCTCGGCGAGCACAATTTGCATTTCATCGGGCCAAAGGCCGAACACATTCGTCTGATGGGCGACAAGATCGAGGCCAAGAAGACCGCCAGGAAGCTCGGCATCCCCGTGGTGCCCGGCTCGGAGGGCGCGGTCGGTGCAAATGACGACGCCATGGCCATCGCCCAAAAGATCGGGTTTCCGGTGCTGGTCAAGGCGGCCTCGGGCGGCGGCGGACGCGGCATGAAGGTCGCGCAGGCCGCCGAAGATCTGATGCTGGCGCTATCGACCGCCGCCAATGAAGCCAAATCGGCGTTTGGCGACGCCTCGGTGTATCTGGAAAAGTATCTGCAGAAACCACGCCACATCGAGATCCAGGTGCTCGGCGACGGCCGCGGCGGCGCGATCCATCTCGGCGAGCGCGATTGCTCGCTGCAACGGCGGCATCAGAAAGTCTGGGAAGAAGGCCCCTCACCCGCGCTCGACGTCGCGGCACGACAAAAAATCGGCGCGACGGTCGCGAAAGCGATGCAGCAGATGAAATATCTCGGCGTCGGCACGGTGGAATTTCTCTACGAGGATGGTGAGTTTTATTTCATTGAGATGAACACCCGTATCCAGGTCGAGCATCCCGTCACCGAGATGATTACCGATATTGATCTCGTGCTGGAGCAGATCCGGATTGCGGCCGGCGGCGATCTGCCAATCACGCAGGATGAAGTGATGATCCACGGCCACTCCATCGAGTGCCGCGTCAATGCCGAAAACCCCGTCAGCTTCCGGCCCTCGCCCGGCAAGATCATGCAGTACCACCCGCCGGGCGGCCTCGGCGTGCGGATCGATTCCGCCGTCTACCAGGGCTACGTTATCCCGCCTTACTATGACTCGCTGGTGGGCAAGCTGATCGTCCATGGCAAGACTCGTGGCGAGTGCCTGATGCGGCTTCGCCGGGCGCTGGACGAAATGGTGGTGGAAGGCATCGAAACCACGCTGCCTCTGTTTCGGGCGCTGGTGCGCGAGCCCGCCATTATCGACGGTGACTATCATATTCATTGGCTCGAGCAGTATCTGAACGGTCAGCCGGCCGCTTGAGCCGATAGCCAGATCACTGTCCGAAAACTGGAACCGGTTTTCACTTTCTCACCAAGAGATGAGATCATGATTCCTTCAACTAATCGGGTCATGATCTAGCCGCCGCGCCGGCTACCCTGTTATCCTCGCGCTCATGAACTCTCGCGACTCCGCGTCTTCCGAGATTACCCCTGAAGTGCTGCTGCGCGCTTACGCCTGCGGCATCTTTCCGATGGCCGAGAGCGCGGATGATCCGACGCTGTTCTGGGTCGAACCGGAAGTGCGCGGCGTTATACCGCTCGATGGCTTTCGCGTCCCCTCGCGGTTAAGGCGCACCGTTCGCTCCGACGCTTTCACGGTCACCGCCAACACCGCCTTCAAGGCAGTAATCGCCGGTTGTGCCGCGCCGCAGCCCGGGCGCAAGGATACCTGGATCAACAAACGGATCCGCGATCTCTATGTCGGGCTGCATGAACTTGGACACGCACACAGCGTCGAGGTCTGGCAGAACGATGATCTGGTCGGCGGACTGTATGGCGTCAGCCTGGGCCGGGCGTTCTTCGGGGAGAGCATGTTTCATCGGACCCGCGACGCCTCCAAGGTGGCGCTGGTGCAGCTGGTGGCGCGGCTGATCGCGGGCGGGTTCGAACTGCTCGACACGCAATACGTGACCGAGCATTTGCGCAGCTTCGGGGCGGTCGAGATCTCGCGCCGCCGCTACACCGTGCTGCTCGACCGCGCGATCAAGGGCGAGGCGGATTTCGGAAGGCTGCCGCTGGATCATCCAATCAGCGGCGCGCGGGCGCTGGAGATCATTGCCGCGCGCCCTTGACCAGCTTGCGCTGCTGCTACCTGAAAATTCCGAACAGGCCGCCGGGTTGCTGCGGCGGGGGTTGGGGCTGCGGCTGTTGCTGTTGCTGTTGCTGGCTCTGTTGCAGCGATGCCGGCGGACGCGCCGGGCCTTGCTTGGGCGTGGTGCGCTTCTGCACAGGCGGAGGCGGCGGCGTCCTTGCCGGTTCAGGCGCGGCGCTCACGATCGTGGTATCGGGCACTTTGCAGTCGGTCAGCCAGATGTCGTAGATCGGATGTTCGACGCCGTGCAGACCCGGACTTGCCGCAAACATCCAGCCGGAGAATATCCGCTTCACCTCGCCCTGCAGCGTGATCTCGTCGACCTCGACAAAGGCATCGGTATTGGCGGCTTCCGTTGCCGGACGCGTATAGCAGGCATCGGTCTTCACGCGTAGCGCGCCGAACTGAACGGTCTCGCCGATATCCTCGTCAAAGTTGATGATGCGGCCGGTGATCTTGTCGAGGCCGGAGAAGCTCGCTTTCTTGTTGACGATTTTCTGCGCCGGCGGCTCGGAGACCACCTCATCGCCCGGCTGCAATGTGGCCGGCGATTGCGGCACTCCCTTCGGTTGCCGCTGTCCCGGCGGCAGCGGATTGGAAGCCGGAGGCCCGACCGCGACGCCCTGATTGGGCTCTGGCGGGGCCACCGCGGTACCCGGCGGCACATTCTGCGGAATCACCGACGTGCCGGGTGGCGGCGCGAGAGGTTGTGATTGCACCGACCCGGGAGGCGGCACGCCAGGCCCCGGCAGAGGACGGTTGGGCGTTGGCAGCACGCGGCCCTGCGGCAATTCCGGCACTTCCTCCTCGTCGTCGGGGATCTGGTACCCACGGGGAATGTTGCCAGGCGGGCGCGGCAACGGATCCGAAAAGATACTGCCGATCTGCGCGTGCGCGGGCGGCGCAACCGAAATCGCGGTGGCGGCCAACAATGTCGCGAGACCGGTCA
>VAZS01000404.1 GCA_005884855.1 Alphaproteobacteria bacterium
TGCATCGATGGAGAAGCGGCCGCATCTGTTGCGGCGTTACGATCTCTACAAAGGATGTCACCCGCAAAGGCTCGACCATTTCAATGTGTTCGCGGCCGAAGTTCAGGACACCGTCGACTTCTACGCGCGACTGGGTTTTCGGCTGACAGAGTATGGCGAGGAAGACGGACCAAACGGCCGCATTGCCGCAGCCTGGATGCATCGCAAGGGCAATGTGCATGACTTCGCCATTACCAACGGCAACGGCCCTCGCCTGCACCACTTCGCCTATTGGGTGCCGACGGCGATGAACATCCTGCATCTCTGTGACGTGATGGCTGCCAGCGGCTACGTCAAAAACATCGAACGCGGCCCCGGCCGCCATGGTGTTTCCAACGCGTTCTTTCTTTATGTACGGGATCCCGAAGGCCATCGCCTTGAGCTGTACACCAGCGACTATTTTACCATGGACCACGACCATGAGCCGATGCGCTGGTCATTAAAGGACCCACGGCGGCAAACGCTATGGGGTGCGCCGGCGCCGCGTTCCTGGTTCGAGCAGGGCTCGCCCTTCCCCGGCCAGGCGATCCGCAAGCCGCTTTTTGTCGCCGATGTGACGATTGCAGACTGAGAGATGCACCATTCGAATGACATCCGGTGCCAACAATGGGGGTCTCATGAAAAAGCCTGCGCGCGCCAGCGCCATCTCGATGCTAGGCGTGGCGCTTCTCGTTTCTTCCATGAGTGAACTTCACGCGGCCATAAGCTCGTCATTCACTTCGACTCCACGCCTAACCTCATCAAGCAAGCCGTATCGGGCGCGCCGTTGGACGCCGCTGTGGTCCCGGTCGATCTCTTCAAGGATGACGCTGCCAAGGCCCGCTTCGTATCCGGCCCCACCACTGATATCGCGCGCGTTGGCTACGGCGTTATCGTTCGCGCCGGCGCTCCCAAGCCCGACGTCAGCACGCCCGAGGCGCTGAAACGGGCGCTCCTTGAGGTCAAATCCGTCGCGTTCCTGCCGGAGAGCGCCGCGGGCGCCTACGTGTTGAAAGTCTTCGAGCGGCTTGATGTGGCCGAAGCTATGAAAGCCAAAACCAAGCCGCAGAAGGGGACGGCCCAAATTGCCCAGGCTGTCGCCAGTGGCGAGGCCGAGCTTGGGGTCTTTCTCGTCAACGTGTTGATCGCCCCCGGCGTCGAGCTTGCGGGACCATTTCCTCCCGAACTGCAGCAGGAACTTGTTTTCACCGCCGCCGTCGCCGCGGACAGCCAGCAAGCGGAAGCCGCGAAAGCCTTCGTCAGCTTTCTGAGTTCACCAGCCGCTGCCGCCGTGATCAAAGCCCGGGGAATGAATCCCCGCTAGCGAGCAGCACGCGCATCACAATCTCAGGCGTGACAAGTATGGAAACCTCATGACCACACAGCGCATCGCAACCTTCTCTATCGGCGGCGGCTCGGCCAAATACGGCGCTGTCATCGAAGGTGGCATCGTCGATCTCTCCGCACGCTTCGGCAAGGATTTTCCGACGCTGCGCGAAGCGGCCGCGGCTGGTTCGCTCATGAGATTGGTCGAGGATGCCGCGCGGCGATCGCCGGATCATGCGCTTGACAGCATTACCTGGCTGCCGCCCATTCCTGCGCCAGAAAAGATCATCTGTATCGGCGTCAATTATCCCGACCGCAACGCCGAATATAAAGACGGTCAGGACGCGCCGAAATATCCGAGCATGTTCCTGCGGACGCCGCGCTCGTTTGTCGGACATCTCACGCCGCTCGTGCGCCCCCGCGCCTCAAGCCAGCTCGATTACGAGGGTGAAGTTGTTTTGGTCATCGGCAAGGCGGGGCGGCATATCCCCGAAAGCGCGGCGCTGGACCACATCGCCGCAATCACGCTGTGCAATGAAGGCACCATCCGTGACTGGGTGCGACACGCCAAATTCAATGTGACTCAAGGCAAGAACTTCGATTCGACCGGCAGCCTCGGCCCTTGGCTTGTTCCTTATACCGAGGAGGCGCAGATCGCGGATATCAGGCTGACCACACGCGTCAATGGCGAGAGCCGGCAGGACGACCGCACCGGGCGGCTGATCTTCGGTTTCCGCTATCTCATCAACTATATCTCGACCTTCGCAACGCTGATGCCTGGTGATGTGATTGTCACGGGAACGCCGACCGGCGCCGGCGCGCGGTTCGATCCGCCGCGCTATCTGAAGCCGGGCGATGTCGTCGAGGTCGAGGCTGAGAATATCGGGGTGTTGCGCAACGGCGTGATCGACGAAGCTTCATGAGTTTGCTCGCGAGCGATTGGACAAGGCAATGACAGTGAGTTCGGGTGGAGAAGCCATCGTGAGCGGCCTGATCGCTCACGGCGTTGACACCGTGTTTGGTCTGCCCGGCGCGCAGATTTATGGCCTCTTCGACGCGTTTCAGCAGGCGCAGATGAAAGTGATCGGCGCTCGTCACGAGCAGGCTTGCGGCTACATGGCTTATGGCTATGCGCGGTCGACCGGCAGGCCCGGCGTGTTCAGCGTGGTGCCCGGCCCCGGCGTACTGAACGCCGGCGCGGCGCTGCTCACAGCGTTCGGAGCAAACGAGCCGGTGTTGTGCCTGACCGGACAGGTGCCGGTCCCGTTTTTAGGAAAAGGCCGCGGCCACCTGCACGAGATGCCGGACCAGCTCGCGACGCTCAGAACATTCGTTAAATGGGCCGAGCGCATCGAATATCCCGACGCCGCGCCGACGCTGGTCTCGCGCGCTTTCCAGGAAATGCTCTCGGGCCGGCGCGGCCCCGTCGCACTGGAAATGCCCTGGGACGTGTTCACCCAGCGCGCGGAGACCGGCGCGGCAAAACCGCTGGAGGGTTTTCCTGCGCCGCTGCCCGATCCCGAGCGGGTCAAGGCCGCCGCCGCGCTGATCGCGAACAGCAAGACGCCGATGATTTTCGTCGGCAGCGGTGCAATCCATGCGCGGGATGAAGTTCTTGAGCTTGCGGAACTGATCGATGCGCCGGTCGTGGCGTTTCGCAGCGGACGCGGCATCGTTTCTAACGCGCATGAACTCGGGCTCACCATGGCGGCGGCCTATCGGCTGTGGCCCAAGACCGATCTCATGATCGGAATCGGCACCCGCATGGAATTGCCGACCATGACCCGCTGGCCGTTCCGACCCGACGGGCTGAAATCCATTCGCGTCGATATCGACCCGTCGGAAATGCGCAGGTTTACCCCCGATGCCGCTGTGGTCGCCGACGCGCGGGCGGGCACCAAGGAACTGCTGCAAGCGGTGCGAAAGACCGGATATAAAAAAACCAGCGGCCGCCGCACCGCCATTCGCGAGGCCTCGAAGGCCGCGCTGCAGGAAATCCAGCAGGTTCAGCCGCAGATGGCCTACCTGAACATCCTGCGCGAAGTGCTGCCGGATAACGCGATCGTCACCGACGAGTTGTCGCAGGTGGGTTTTGCCTCCTGGTACGGATTTCCGGTGTACGAGCCGCGCACCTTCATCAGCTCCGGTTATCAGGGTACGTTGGGTTCGGGCTTTCCGACCGCGCTCGGCGCCAAAGTTGCAAATCCGGATCGGCCGGTGGTCGCAATCACCGGCGATGGCGGCTTCATGTTCGGCGTTCAGGAGCTTGCCACCGCTGTTCAGTTCAACATCGGCGTGGTCACGCTGGTGTTCAACAACAACTCCTATGGCAATGTGCGGCGCGACCAGCGCGAGCGTTTCGAAGGCCGGGTGGTGGCGTCCGACCTGGTCAATCCTGACTTCGTCAAACTTGCGGAATCCTTCGGCGTGGGCGCGGCGCGGGTGACATCGCCGGAGGTCTTTCGTCCGGCCCTGGAAAAGGCGCTGGCGCACGGCCGTCCCTACCTCATCGACATCGAGGTGCCAAAGGATTCCGAGACCACACCGTGGACCTTTATTCATCCCGCGAAGCCGTAAGTCCGTCAGAAGCTCGCTTGGTGAAATGCGCGTAATGAGCCGAGGCCGTGAGCACACATCAACCGGCGGCTCGCGCTCGTCACTCGGCTGCCTTTTGTTGGGCCGATGCCGGGCGCAA
>VAZS01000405.1 GCA_005884855.1 Alphaproteobacteria bacterium
GGCCCAGAACAGCCGCCCCATGATTTCGGCGAGCGGCGCGTATTCCAGGTTTGAAAGTTGCGTCCCTGGCTCGTCAGACGCGAGTTCGGGAAGCCCGAGATTCCACAATCCCTCCGCGCGCGCCTTCTGCTGCAGATCCTCCATGAAGGGCGCGGGTTCGCGCTTGATAGCCACGTGCTCGACCCAGGCGCGGTGGCGTGGAAGCACCTCCCGATCGAAGAACGATTGCAGCCGTTCTCGCCACTGTTCGGACCGTGCCGACAGATCGAAATCCATTCGTTCCCCCGTTTTTCCGTTTCGTTGGATCGAAACGGATTTTTTTGCTCTTGAACTTGACGCGTCTTCTTGACGCGAACCGGACTCCATTTCGCTTGAAAACGCTCTTCGAACAGACGCGTCTTCTTGACGCGAACCACCGTGCACTTCGGCACAAGACGCGCCTACCCGGCGGGCATCTAAACGAATGCCGATATCATTTGCAAACTCGTTTCGGTATGTTGACAAGCCTTGACCAGCCTGTTCAACGTTTCGAACGGCTTCACTTTCGGCTCCTGGTTCTTGGCGTTTTTCCGGTACAAAACAATGATTGGAATGCGAGCGCTTTGCCTTGCCACAGGCATTGTTGCCATGCTGCTCGGCAGCAGCGCCAGCGCGTTGGCGCAGAGCCAGTATCCGAACCGGCCGATCCACGTGATCGTGCCCTATCCCGCCGGCGGCATCGTCGACATCGTCGCCCGGGCCGTAACCGAGCAGGTCGGCCGCGACCTGAAGCAGGCGATCGTCGTGGAATCGAGACCGGGCGCCAACAGCAACATCGGTACCTCAGCGGTCGCAAGAAGCGAACCGGACGGCTACACTTGGCTGGTCACCGGGCCCGCGGTGCTGGTGAACCCTACGCTATACAAGGACGCCGGCTGGGACGCGATGAAAGACTTCAAATGCGTTGCGCTCGCGGTCTGGAACCAGAGCGTTGCCGTTGTGAATCCCACGCTGCCCGTCAAGACATTCGGCGAATTCATCGAGCTGGCGCGCGGCAAGCCCGGCCAGCTCAATTTCGGCAATCCCGGCACCGGCTCATCAATCGATTTAACCGCGCAGAAGCTGTTTCAGGTCGCCGACATCAAGCTGGCGAACATCGGCTACAAGGGTCAGCCGCCAGCGTTGATCGATCTGATGACCAATCTGATGCATTTCGAAATCGTGTCGCTGGCGCTCGCGCTGCCGCACATCAAGCAAGGCACGGTGAAGCCGCTGGCCGTATTCACCGAAAAGCGGGTTGCGGACCTGGCTGACGTGCCCACCATCGCCGAAGCCGGTTATCCGGAAGCCGCCTATATCCCGTGGTATGGCATCTACGTGCCATCAAGGACGCCGGACGTTTTAGTCGAGAAAATTCATCAGGCCATCAACAAGGCGCTGCAAAATCCCGACGTTCAGCGTCAGCTCTCGATCGCCGACATCCCGGGCAAGCCGATGCCGCTGAACGAGCTCGCCGCTCTCATGAAAGCGGACTACGAGAAGCTGACGAGCGTTGCCAAAGCATCGGCGATGAAGCCGCAATAGGCTTCGTCAGGCAGCTCCTAATTGGCCGGACATCGAGGCCTTCCGTCATATCCCGTGTTCAGTACGTTGTAGTCTCTCGCTTGATCACGGGTCTCTGAACACTTCTCTTACTTGCTGACCTTGCTGGCGTCCATCTTGATCGCGGTATCCAGCAGCTTAGTGCTAAACGCGGTGTCGACCGCGAACGGCTTCTCCATGCCCAGATAAGTCTGCACCAGCTCGTAATCCTTTTTCATCCGCTCGCCGTCGATCCAGCCCAGCGCTTTCGTCGTGGTGAACTCGTCTGTCATCAGGAATTTGATGCGTTCCCACTGACGCTCCTGGTTTGCCTTGTCCAGACCGGAAACCTGATCGAGCAGCGCTTTCAGGCACGGGGTAACATCGGCTACGCAGGCGGCAAACGCCTTCTGACTGATCCGCACGAAATCCTCGGCCAGTTTCGGGTTTTTCTCCAGGAACGCGCCGTTCACGACCAGTGAATTGCCATAGGGGTTGAGCCCGATGTCCTTCCAGTTCACGTAGCCGAGATCGGCGCCGAACTCGATCACCTTCAAATCGTGCTCGTTATAAAAGTCGCTGATGATATCGACGGTGTGGCTCTTCAGCGCTGCGATCTTGGCGGTCGGCCCGACATTCACGAAAGTGACGGAGTCCGGCGCAATTCCCGCCGCCTTGGCGAACGCCGGCCACATCACGCGCGAGGCATCACCCGGCGGGTTGCCGATCTTGTGGCCCGAAAAATCCTTGGCGCCGTTCACGCCATAGCTCTTCAGCCAATAGAAGGTTTGCCCGGTATTGGCGTAGATGCTCATCAGCGCCACGACGTCGGCGCCCTTGCTGCGCGCCACCAGCGCGGTCGCGAGATCCGCAATCCCAAAGGGCGAGCCGCCCGAGCCGACCTTGAGCGAGGAAACCCCGGAGCCCTTGCCGACCTCGATCGTGAGATCGATGCCCGCCTTCTCATACCAGCCTTGCGCCTTGGCGTAATAGAATGGCGAATGGTCCGCCGTCGGAGTCCAGTTCAGAGTGAGGTTGACGGGTTCGGCGGAAGCCGGAACCGAGGGCGCCAGTAATGCGAGCGCCAGTCCTGCAATTCCAAAAGGCTTCATGGCAGCTCTCCTCGCTTGCGCCACGCCCACAGTCTTGTCGTCCGACGTCGGCAGGTTTACCAATGCAACAAGGGACGGGTCAAATTGTCAACTGTCTGGTTGGAAATGCTTAAACGGCGATCGAACGGCGCAAAACCGCAGCGGCGGAACCCGGTCAACACCCGGAAAAAACTTTTGAGCGCCGCTCGGCGCGAATTTGCGAAAAGCGGCCTTGCCGGTGCGCGGGTCGATGAAATCGCCGCGCGCGCAGGCGTCAACAAGCAACTGCTCTATCACTACTTCGGCGACAAGGATGCGCTCTACCTCGCGGTCTTGGAATGGGTGTACGAGGAAATTCGCGCTCAGGAACGCAAGCTGAACCTTGCAGGATTGCCGCCGGACCAGGCGATCAAGAAGCTGATCGAAAGCTCGTTCGATTACCTCGACCTGCACCCGGATTTCATCGTGCTGCTCAATGATGAAAACCGGAGTCGCGCCAGACACGTGCGCGCCTGGTCCAGGATCGCGGACATGCATTCGCCCCTGGTCAGCATGGTCTCGAGCATTCTGAAGCAGGGCG
>VAZS01000380.1 GCA_005884855.1 Alphaproteobacteria bacterium
GCCGGGCAGCGCACAATGGCAGGATGCCCGGCCAAATCGACTGCGTTCGCAACGATGGTGGCTGCGGCGTCGGCCTGCGATGCGGTCCGCGCCAGAACGGTGACGGCATCGGCAATGCCTAGCGAGAAACTGCGTCCGTGACGGCCGCTGGTTGCAATCCCGCGCGTCGGGTCATCGGCATGAATGATCATGGTTCGCAGCAGGCCAGGCGCGTCTGGCCGATCGGCAAGACCGAGCGTGAAATGCTCTGCCTCATCGAGATGCAGCGCGATGTCGCCGCCATTATTGACGTAAGCGCGCGCGAGCTGCGCATTTTGCAGCATCGCGGCAAGAATCTCTTCCGCCACCGAACCTGCGACCGCCGCCATCGGCGTGATGAAGCAATTGGCTGCAAACGGTGCGACCGCATCGTGCATGCGGCGCGCCACCTTGCCTCGAAGCAGGCATCGCGCCGGATCGGCGGCTTTGCGCAACAGAGGCAACTCATCGCAGAGTTCGTCCAGCAGACCGGTGAAGCGCCGCGCAGCCGCGCTATAGGCGACACCGACGCTTGCCTCAGTGCCGTTCGCCTCCACGATCAGGTCGATTGGCCCGTCCTGCAGATGAAGCCGTTTGCCATCGGCCAGATACCTGAGTTGCGGAGCCCGCGTCATGCACGAAGTCCCGGCGCTGATACCTGAAGCGTCTCAATCTTGTCTTTCAGTGACGCCAGCGGACGCACATGATCCATGTGGCCGCCCAGCGCCGCATAATCCGACAGCCGCAGTGTAAATTCGATCGGCGCGACCAGCGCCGGCGTCGGAACGTAGCCGAAGGCGCCTGCCGGCAATCGCGTAACATCCACCATGAAGGTAATGCCGCCGCCCGGCCAGACATATACCGGTGCCCCGCCGCTGGTCACGCGCGTCAACGCTTCCTTCACGGATCGCGTCAGGCGAACCGGATTGTCGGTGACCCCCGCGCGCAACGATCCGCCGGCGCCAGCCATGAAAAGCACGGTGCATAGCGCGGGCTCGCAATTCTCCTGTATCCGCTCGACCGATGACCTGAGATCTGCGGGCAGCGGCTTTTCGACAGGTTTAAGCGCCTCGTCGAGTTCATAGAAGGCGGCATGTTCGCCCGTGGTGCTGACCATCAGCATCGTCACGCCCGGACGCGCCTTCTTTGCGTCGAATGGACCGAGCACCGAGAGCGGGTCGGATATCTTGGTCCCGCCCCAGCCGGTGCCGGGCTCGGCCACCTGAAAATAGCGGCCCGGTGTGGAACGCCGTCCCTTCATCTTGATCCCGGTGTCGGCAACATCGAGCAGTTTACCGGCCTGATGCTCGCTGAGAACACCGGTGATGTGGTCATCCACCACCACGACCTCATCGACTTTGCCGTGCCATTGCTTGGCGAACATGCCCGGTTTACAGTTGCTCAGATCCATCAGCGCGTCACAGGTGACGCGGCCCTCCTTCTTTGAACCGCCAGTGAGATGGTGAACGCCGCCCAGCGACAGCATCTGCGAACCATATTCGCTGGTCGTTACGTGCCCGATCGCCTCGCCCTGCGCGCGAACCGTCGCCGTTTCAGGCCCGAGGTAACGGTCGGTATCTATCTTCACTTTGACGCCGCAATAGCTGAAGATGCCCTCCGTCACCACGGTGACCATGTCGACACCTTCAATTTCCGAAGAGACGATAAAAGGCGCCGGCTTGTAATCGGGATAAGTGGTGCCGGCGCCGATTGCGGTCACAAATACGCTCGGCTCGTGAACGATCTTGCCGTCCCAATCGCCGGTGGCCTGGAACGGCACCAGCCGTCCGCCGTGCGACACTGTTCGCTCCAGGACCACATGAGGATCGACGCGCACCAGTTGGCCGTCGTGATTTGCATAACGATCACACGCGCCTGCCGCGCCGGGCTTGATGTAACACATCACCGGGCAGGCATCGCAGCGGATCTTGTCGTCAGCAGGAGTTGGTTCAGTCAGCATGAACAAGCTCACAGGCTCCGTCACACAGTCGGACGGATACATTGGAGTGACGCATGTAAACGCAGTTTAGGCGGTCTCGATCGCATTTCGGCTCAGATCGCCGGGGCATCTCGTTCGTATACGAATGATGTTGCGCGCCCCGCCGAGGACTGTCAAGCGGCATTGCCCTCGGAAAAAGCCGCACTCCGGAATAATAGCTCAAAGGCCTCGCTGGTCTGTTCACAAATCCAGTCAGGGCCGTGACTGCGGGAGGCCATGCTTGCACGCTTGTAGGCAAACGTTATCCTCGCGGCGGTTTTGCCGCATCTATTGCAGCGCAAACGCCGGGGCCGGAACCAACCAATGACGCAGCAGACGATTAGCCTGACGGTGAACGGCCGCATCCATCATGTCGAGGCGGCCCCCGATACCGCGCTGCTTTACGTGTTGCGCAACGATCTTGAATTGAACGGACCAAAGTTCGGCTGCGGGCTTGGCGAATGTGGAACGTGCACGGTACTGATCGATGGCGTCGCAGCGCGTTCCTGCGTGATCCCGATCAGCGGCTGCGTCGAGCGTGAGATTCTGACCCTCGAGGGACTTGGCTCGCGCGATCATCCCGATCCGGTACAGGTCGCCTTCATCAGGGAACAGGCCGCGCAATGCGGCTACTGCCTCAACGGCATGATAATGGCCATCAAGGCGCTGCTGATGCGGACGCCTCACCCCTCGGAGGCCGAAGTGCTGGAAGCGCTGCGCTACAACCTGTGCCGATGCGGTGCGCATGTTGAAATCATGCGTGCCGCGATGTTGGCCGCCGGCCGTATCGTCGAGGAGCAACATTGATGGCGTCGCAAGGCGCTCCAACTAACGCTGAATTTGGTGCCGGATCGTTATCCGTCGTTCGCCCGCCCGCTTCAGGCGGCGAAGGCGAATTTGAAACCTTTATCAAGATAACTGCGGAGGGTACGGTCACCGCCTTCAACGGCCATGTCGATCTCGGGACAGGCATTCGCACCGCGCTGGCACAGATCGTCGCCGAGGAACTCGACGTATCCTTTGCGCGTGTTGTCGTGGTGCTCGGCGACACCTCGCGCGTCCCCAATCAAGGCGCGACCATTGCCAGCGAGACCATTCAGATTACCGCCGTTCCCTTGCGCAACGCCGCGGCACAGGCTCGGCATTTCCTGATCGCGCGCGCCGCGGAACGACTTGAGCTAGCGGTGGAACATCTTACGGTCGAGGACGGCCTGGTTCGCGGACGAGACAACCGCAGCGTCAGCTACGGCGAGTTGATCGCCGGCGAGACCATCCGTCTTGAACTGGCAAACGACGTTCAGGTCAAGGCGGTGGATACCTACACCATCGTCGGGCAGTCGGTGCCGCGCACCGATCTGCCGGCAAAGGCGACCGGCGAGCTGGTCTATGTGCACGACGTTCGCGTGCCCGGCATGCTCCACGGCCGCGTCGTTCGTCCGCCCTATGCCGGCGTCGACGCCGGGCCTTTTGTCGGCACCAGCTTGATCGCAATCGATGAAAATTCGATCAGCGATATTGCTGGCCTGGTTGCCGTCGTCAGGATCGGCGATTTCGTTGGCGTCGTTGCCGAGCGCGAGGAAAATGCGGTCAAGGCCGCGGCGCAGCTCAAGATTACCTGGAAACCGACGCCGGCGCTGCCCAATTTGCGGGATCTCGAGACCGCGCTACGCGCCAATCCGTCGACTCCTCGCACCCTGATCGACAAGGGCGATGTCGATGCCGCCCTTGCCGCAGCCGAAAAACCCATCCAACGGACTTACATCTGGCCATACCAGATGCACGGCTCTATCGGCCCATCCTGCGCCGTCGCGGACTATCAGCCGGACAACATTCGGGTCTGGTCCGGCACGCAAAATCCCCACATTCTGCGGGGCGATCTTGCGCTGCTCGTGACCAGGCCGGAAGCCGACATCGATGTCATCCGGATGGAGGCCGCAGGCTGCTATGGCCGCAACTGCGCCGACGACGTTTCCGCCGACGCAGTCCTGCTGTCACGCGCCGTCGGCCGCCCCGTTCGTGTGCAATTGACCCGCGAACAGGAGCACGCCTGGGAGCCAAAGGGGGCAGCGCAACTGATGGACGTCAAAGGCGGGCTTCGCGCCGACGGAACCGTCGCGGGTTACGATTTTGCGACGCGCTATCCTTCCAACGGCGCTCCTATACTGGCGTTGCTGCTCACAGGAGCAGTCGCACCGGTTCCGCCGCCCGTGTTCGACATGGGCGACCGCACCGCTATCCCGCCTTATGACTACGAAAACATCCGCGTAATAGCGCACGACATGCCGCCGATTGTGCGTGCATCGTGGCTTCGCGGCGTCTCCGCTTTACCGAACACCTTTGCCCATGAATCCTATATCGATGAATTGGCAACCGAAGCCGGCGTCGATCCGATCGAATATCGTCTTCGTTATCTCAGAGATCCGCGCGGCATCGATCTCGTCAACGCCGTTGCCGAGCGTGCAGGCTGGACGCCGCGTCCGCGCAGGAAAAAGTCGGTAGCTGAGGGCGACATCCTGCGTGGGCGGGGGTTTGCCTACGCTCTTTACGTGCACAGTAAATTTCCAGGGTATGGCGCCGCGTGGTCGGCCTGGGTTGCCGACGTGGCCGTCGACAAGAGAACCGGCGATGTCAGCGTGACCCGCGTTGTCGCCGGCCAGGATTCCGGGCTGATGATCAACCCCGATGGCGTTCGCCATCAGATCCACGGCAACGTCATCCAGTCGACCAGTCGCGCGCTGATGGAGGAAGTTTCGTTCGATCGCAACTCGGTCACCAGCCGCGAATGGGGCGCCTACCCGATCATTACGTTCCCGGATATTCCGAAGATAGACGTTTTGATGGTGCCGCGACAGGATCAAGCGCCTCTCGGTGTCGGCGAATCCGCATCCGTCCCGAGCGCCGCAGCGATTGCCAACGCTATTTTCGACGCCACAGGCGTTCGCTTTCGCGAACCGCCGTTCACGCCCGAACGAATCCTCAGGGGATTACATGGCGAACAAAACGAGGCACACAGCGCATTTGCGATCGCGCCACCCGATCGACGGACTTCGACTTACAAGTGGCGAAATCCCTTTGCGAAACGGCGGAGTGCGGTCGCGACTGTAGCGGCGTTATGCAGTGCCGTCATCGGCATCGCGGTGGCCACTCTGCCGTGGCGGTCCATCGCACCGATCGCCCCGCCCGATGCGTCGCTCTATTCAGCCGCGACCATCGCCCGTGGCCGCCAACTTGCCGCGCTCGGCGATTGTGCCGTCTGTCATACCGATGCGAACGGCGCGATCAACGCCGGAGGCCGCGCGATCGAGACGCCGTTCGGAATCGTGTACAGCACCAACATCACCCCGCATCCTGAGACCGGCATTGGCGGATGGTCCTATCCGGCGTTCGAGCGCGCCATGCGCCAGGGCATCCACCGCGACGGCCGACATCTCTATCCAGCGTTTCCGTATTCGCATTTCGCCAGGACGACGGAGGCGGACATGCAAGCGCTCTATGCCTATCTGATGGCGCAGGAGCCGATCCACGCCGAGAACCGCGCCACCACGCTCGCCTTTCCATTTAATTGGCGTCCGCTGCTGGCGGGGTGGAACGCGCTTTTCCATCGGGCTGACGTATTTGAAGCCAATCCGACCAAATCGGAGGTATGGAATCGCGGCGCCTATCTTGTCGAGGGGCTCGGCCATTGCGGCGCATGCCATTCGCCGCGCAATACATTGGGGGCGGAAAAAGCCAACGCATATTTGGCTGGCGGTTTCGCGGAGCGCTGGGAAGCACCGCCACTGACCTCGCTTTCCCACGCGCCTTTACCCTGGAACGAGGACGAGCTATTCGCCTATTTGCGAACGGGCGAATCTCGTTTTCACGGCGTCGCCGCTGGTCCCATGGCGCCTGTCATAAAAGAACTTGCAGGTCTTCCCGATCAGGACATCCGGGCCATGGCGGTCTATCTCGGCTCGTTCAACGACAACCCGATCGGCAAATCAGCTCACGACGAACTCGCCGCCAGGCTTGAAACGTCGACAGGCACCAGGATGGTTTCAGTCTCGCCGATTGGAGCACGGCTTTATGAAGGCGCCTGCGCGGTTTGCCATCGGGTCGGTGGCGCGGTTCTGTTCGGCAGCCGGCCGTCACTGGCGCTGAACAGCAATTTGCACAGCTCCGCGCCGGACAATCTGATTCGGGTAATTCTAGACGGGATCGCCTCGCCGGCCTCGAGCGACCTCGGATATATGCCCGGCTTCAGGGACAGTATGAGTAACG
Organism: Alphaproteobacteria bacterium; assembly: GCA_005884855.1. Taxonomy (GTDB): domain Bacteria; phylum Pseudomonadota; class Alphaproteobacteria; order Rhizobiales; family Xanthobacteraceae; genus Bradyrhizobium. Next base: position 6,257 of record VAZS01000380.1, read on the forward strand.
AGCAGGTGGCGGAGCTGGTGGCTTATCTCCGGCAGCAATTCGCCCCCGACAAACCGGTCTGGAGCGGTCTACTATCCGCGGTTCGGCAGGCCAGACAACCATTGCCGCATTGATTTCACATGTGAAAGCCACTGGTTGCGACGCGACTGGCGCGATAGAGTTCCGAAATGGCAGTCACAGATATTGCAACCAGGACCTACAATCACGGCTGGCGGCTTGACCCTATTGTCCGCAGCCTGCTCGATACTGACTTTTACAAGCTATTGATGCTGCAAATGATCCGGGAATTCTACCCGGACCGGTGCGTCACCTTTTCGGTCATCAATCGCAGCCGGCACGTACGGCTCGCCGAGGTGATCGATGAAGGGGAGCTTCGCGCACAGCTCGATCACGCCCGCACCATCCGGTTCGGCAAGAAGGAGCTGATATGGCTTGCCGGTAATACCTTCTACGGCAAGACTCAGATGTTTTCGCCAGAGTTCATCCACTGGCTCGCCAACTTCCGCCTTCCCGAATATGAGCTTCAGAAAGTCGACGGGCAGTACGAATTGCATTTTCACGGGCCGTGGACGCATACCACGATGTGGGAAATTCCGGCTCTTGCCATTCTCAACGAGCTGCGCTCGCGCCAGGCGATGAAAGGACAGGGTCGATTTGCCCTCGATGTCCTCTATGCCCGGGCCAAGGCCAAGCTTTGGGCCAAGGTCGAGCGGCTGCGCAAATTGGAAGGTTTACGCCTTTCCGATTTCGGGACGCGACGGCGCCATGGGTTTCTCTGGCAGCGCTGGTGCGTTGAGGCGGTCAAGGAAGGCCTGGGCCCCTCGTTTACCGGCAGCTCCAATGTCCTGCTAGCGATGGACAACGATCTGGAGGCGATCGGGACCAACGCGCACGAGTTGCCGATGGTCGCCGCTGCGCTGGCGAATAATGACGATGAACTTCGGTGGGCGCCCTACCTCATCCTCGATCAGTGGCGGCAGACCTATGGCGGTAATCTGTTGATCGCCCTTCCCGACGCTTTCGGCACCAAGTCATTCCTGCGAGACGCGCCGGAATGGGTGGCCGATTGGACGGGCTTTCGGCCTGACAGTGCGCCGCCGATCGCGGCAGGCGAAGAAATAATCAAGTGGTGGAAACAAAAAGGGCGTGATCCCAAAAAGAAGCTACTGGTTTTTTCCGACGCCATGGATGTCGATTCGATCGAGGAGACGTACCGTCATTTTGCAGGCCGAGTCAGGATAAGTTTTGGCTGGGGGACCAATCTGACAAATGATTTCGTCGGATGCGCACCGAACGGCTCTGTGGATCTCGATCCGATCTCGATCGTCTGCAAGGTGACCTCGGTCGACGGCCGACCGGCCGTCAAGCTCTCGGACAATCCAGAAAAGGCGACAGGCAGTCAGTCTGAAGTTGAGCGTTATCTGCGAGTCTTTGGCAATGAGGGGCGCGTCCGTACAGCGGTGCATGTCTGACGACTGAGCAACCTCAAAGTCCTGGATGTCCGACCGTGACCGAAACGGTGGTGACGATCCTCGCAGCGCATCGAGCCGGCACCCCCGGATAAGCGTGTTCGCGGCTTGAAGGTGCCCCGCGCGGCCCGCTGAGAACATCTCTATGGTATTGAAAGAGCCAGAGCATTCACCTCAAAGGCACTGATCTTGGTGGAGCGCGTCAGTACACTCATCATTGGCGGCGGCCAAGCTGGGCTGACCATGAGCCACATGCTCAGTCAGCGCGGCTGCTCGCACCTCGTGCTGGAGCGAAACCGGATCGCCGAACGCTGGCGAAGCGAACGCTGGGACGAGATGCGGTTTCAATTTCCCAACTGGTCCGTGCGATTACCTGATTTCCCATTTCCTCACGCCGATCCCGACGGCTTCGCTACTAATGGTCAAATCGTGGATTTCATCACGGCCTATGCAGCATTCGTCGCGGCGCCGATTCGCTGCGGTGTCTGCGTAACCGCATTACGACGCCATGACAGCGGGTCTGCATTCGTCGCTGAGACGACGGAGGGTATGATCGAAGCTGATAACGTAGTGGTCGCGACCGGTCCCTACCAGCGCGCTTTCATCCCCCCTCTTTTGCGCGACCACGCCAGTGTTTTTCAGGTGCACGCCAGCCGGTACAGAAACCCTGACCAGCTTCCGCCAGGCGCGGTGCTGGTGGTCGGCTCGGGTGCTTCCGGGGCGCAAATTACAGAGGAACTGTTTCGAGCGGGACGCCGCGTCTATCTCTCAGTAGGACAGCATACTCGTCTGCCACGCCGGTATCGCGGACGCGATCTGATCTGGTGGTTGAGTGCCATGGGCCTCGATCAAACTCCTACGGAAATGCGTGGACCCGATCGATCAAACCCGCTGATCACAGGGGCCTTTGGAGGCGATACCATCGATTTTCGTCGCTTCGCCGCGGAAGGCGTCACACTGCTGGGCCGAATGCAAGCAGCGGATCACACGATGGTGACGCTCGCAGCGGATTTATCCAAGAGGCTGGCGTACGGAGATGCGTCGTATGCCGTCTTCCTTGAAATGGCTGATACCCATGTCCGACGCCACGGTCTGGATATGCCTGAAGATCACTTGGCACGCGCGTTGCTTGCCGACCCGCCTTGCCTGATTGAACCGCTTCGGCATCTCGATCTGCGCGTTGCAGATATCAACACAGTGGTTTGGGCTACGGGATATGCGTTTGATTTCGGCTGGATCAATGTTCCCGTGCTGAATACCCGCGGCGAGCCCATGCACCGGCAGGGAATAACCGATCTGCCGGGGATGTATTTCCTTGGTCTGCCTTGGCTGGCCAATCTCAACTCTTCTCTGTTGTCGGGCGTCGGGGCCGACGCCGCACGGCTGGCTAATCACATCGCCGCACGAGCCGGGTAATGGGACGCAGCATTGACATAGGTTAGGCGGAATGGGCGGCTACTGCGCTGCAATGGGCTCCCTCGCACGCCCAAATGGAACCTTCTACTTAGCATGTGCTTGGAGGGATCGGCTCATTAAGGCAGCCGACGGACTCTGAGGCGCCCCAATGGTCCAGCCTACCCGCCCCGGGCGCCCGAGGCGGACCGTGCTTCTTTTCGATGACATACTGCCTTCTTCGACTGGCATCAAAAGCTCAGACTCTCTTTCCGCCAAGGTTTTGCTCACATACGTTAAGTAATCCCGAGAAACTCCACCCTCGAAGCTGGTTTCGCATCTGTAACCCGGATTACTCTCGGCGGCCCTGATGCTGTTCCCTTAGTGGAACTCGCCTTATTCGAGTTCGAAATAAGGAAATCAAAAATGTTGTTACGCTCGGGATGCCTTATTGCGATTTTCTGTATTGCTATTTGCTGTGGATTTGCTCCGCGCGTGGAAGCAGCCGAACATTCCGGACTTCTCCGTGGAGCATCATGCTCGGTTGTCCGGTTCTACGTCGCCAAGTTCTCCGCGTCCGCCGCCGAAATATGGGCTAAAAGCCACGGAGCCACTGAGGCTGAGATTGAGGCGGCGCGGCTTTGTCTCAAAACCGCGCCCGCCCAAACGACCGAAGCTGCTCGCTGGGTGACTCAACGGTTCTGAGATCTATCCGATCACGCTCGTTCGAAATCGAAAATGAAAAGCCCCGTCCAGGGAACAGGGAGGAACAGGACGGGGCTTTGAGGCACGCGCCATGGTTCGCAGCGCATCCGGAAACTAGCTCATGAGCCAGCACAAATTCTGTTCGCGAGCTGACTCTCTCACCGGCTTGTTACTTGGAACCGTCTGCACACGTTCGCATTGGGCTGCAGGCAGTGGCGAGCATCACACGCCGATTTTTGACCATAGGTAAAAGACGCCTCCGATGGACATGCGGCCATGGTGAAGGAAGTCAAGTTTCTCCGTAAGCAGGCCGATAAGGCAGAGCGCATGGCGCAGTCCGCTAACGAGCCTGAGATCACCCGCAACTACTTGAGCATGGCACGGGGCTTTCGGACGCAGGCCGAGATTTTGAAAGCCAAGAAACAGTTGAAAAAGAAAAAACGCTCAATCTCGGATCAGTAAAAATGCTTTGAGGAACGCGGTAGGCTGATTAGCGCGCGAGCTTATCGGTGCTCGTGCCTGTTAATTACTCGTCCCCTCCGTGTCGGTTGGAGCCGAGTTTTCGAAACGTCCGTTCTACCACCGCGGTCAGTTGCGGCTCGCCCTTACGGAACATGATGCCGTAGGGATCGTAGGACAGATAATCGCCGGCGACCCGAAACCTGTCCTGGGCCTTGTGCCGTGCGATCAGTCCGTAAAGCAGGATATCATCGGTCGCGAACGCATCGGCCTTGCCGTCCGCCAGCATCTGGTAGGATTGTTCGTGATCGGCTGCGGTGATCAAGTTCAGTCCGAGCCCGAATTTGTGCTCGACCTTATGCATGGCCTGCTCGTTGGTGGTGCCTTTCGTTACAACCACGATCTTGCCCCTCAGATCGGCCGGCCCTGAGATCGTGGAGACCTTCGGCACCATCAGCTTGGTACCGGCCACGAATATCAGGGGCGAGAACGCCACCTGTTTGGCGCGTTCCGCATTCGAGATCGATCTTGTTTTGCATCACGGCCGCAATACGGTCTTCGGAGGTGACCTTGACGTAATCGATCCTCAAATTGGAGTCGTCGACCTCGACACCTATCTCATCAACGATGGCCTCACAGAGTTCCAGGCTGTAGCCGATCGGCCGATTGGCCTGATCGAGAAATGAGAACGGGGGAGAACTCTCGCGGTAGCCCAAACGCACGACATGCGTCCTTTTGATACTGGCGAGCGTCGGACTGAGCCCTTCGCTGCCGCCGGTCTGCGCGCCTGCAGCGGTGGTGAGCAAGAACATCGCGGCGAGCAGGCTTGCACCCTGGATGCATCGTTTCAACGGGCGGCGCATCGCTCTACCCTCCTATGCGTGCCCGGTCAGCGCCGGGACCTCGCCCGGGATCAGATCGGGCGGCACGATGTCGTCGGCGCCGAGTGCGTGCTCGGGAGCAAGTTCGCCCTCCCACTTGGCCACTACGGCAGTTGCCAGCGAGTTGCCGATAACGTTGGTGGCGCTGCGTCCCATATCGAGGAACGTGTCAATGCCCATGATCATCAGCAGTCCCGCCTCGGGAATGCCAAACTGGCTCAAGGTCGAGGCGATCACGACCAGAGAAGCGCGGGGAACGCCGGCGACGCCTTTTGAGGTGATCATCAACGTCGCGAGCATCGCAAGCTGGGTGCCGAGCGACATTTCGATCTGATAGGTCTGCGCGATGAAGATGCTCGCGAACGTGCAATACATCATGGTGCCGTCGAGATTGAACGAATAACCAAGCGGAAGCACGAAACTCGAGATTCGCGAGGAGGCCCCGAAGCGGTTGAGCCCTTCCAGCGTCTTGGGATAGGCCGCTTCCGAGCTCGCGGTTGAGAACGCAATCATCAGCGGTTCGCGGATGAGCCGCAGCAGATGACTGTATCTGGGCCCGAGCACGACAAACCCGACCGCGATGGCCGCCCACACGGCAATCGGCGCAAATAACATGACATAACCGGTCACCTTCAGCATGATGTGGCCGAGATCATCAATCAGCGCCAGCATCGGCTTGGAGCGTTCCGGCATCGCGCCCAGCGCCACCGAGAAGAACACCGCAAATACGACGATCTGAAGTATCTCATTCTGCGCCATCGCGTCCGCGATCGAGGTCGGAATCAAATGCGTCAGAAACTTTTCGATTGAGAATGCCGATACCGGCAAGCCCGTTGATTGTGCCTTGTCCGGCAATGTGCCGGGAAAATTTGCCCCGGGCTGCAGCAAATTGACCATGATCAATCCGAGCAGCAGCGACACGAACGAGGCGCTAACGAACCAGCCCATCGTCTTTGCGAAAATGCGGCCCAACTTCGAGCCGCTTCCCATGTGGGCTATGCCGCCGACCAGTGTTGCGAACACCAGCGGAGCGATGATCATCTTGATCAGGCGCAGGAACAGCATCGC
>VAZS01000406.1 GCA_005884855.1 Alphaproteobacteria bacterium
TCGAACAATTCGGTGAGATACTCCAGCCGCTGCTCGGCAAGAGCGCACCAGCGCGCGGAAATTTCACGGCTGCGCGCCGCGTCGACTTGATGTGTCATGGTCCAGCCCGCACGAGAGAAAAACGAACGCGGACGCAACGAGACGAATCACTCAGACGCGGCCGATAAATCTTGTGGAAAACCTCCACGAAGTCTAGCGGCGACCTTAGTGGAGTTCTGTCCTCGATCAAAAGCCGTAGAAATGCGGGGTTCTCTTAGTTATCCACAGTCAAGGCCCACAGCAGCATGGCCGGTTCTAACGGCAACACAGGCAAGCCCAGAAGCGAAAGACCCGTCCGGGGGGACAACCGGACGGGTCAAACCATATGGCGCTCGGGTTGGATGGGCGCTCGCGCCAAATATGGCCTCGATGGGGAGAAACTCTCGCTCCCACAGGTATTCTGTCTTGCGAGGGCGGCTCGGCGTTCAATCAGCTTACGGATTTTTTTGGATCCCTGAACTGCTGAGGATTTATTGCGCCGCCGCCCCATCTGCCCCCGCCACAGCTGGCTTTTCCGAGGCCACGGCGGGCAGGTTTGCTACCGGCACAGCGGCAGCAGCGGCTGCGACGGCCGCATAGGCGTCCGCTTCGCCTGCCCCGAACAGGTCGTCACGGCCGGGAGCCCCGAGATCGCGGGCAGTTTTCATCAAGGTCGCGCGTACGTCGGCGGGCTTCAATGCAGGATTGCGCTCCAGCATCAGGGCCACGATGCCGCTGATGTAGGCGGCAGAAAACGAGGTGCCGGACGTCATCTGATATTTGTCACCCGGCGCCGGCAGGAAGATATCGACGCCTGGCGCGGCAATGGCGATATGGCCGCCGCGGTTCGACGCCGAGAACAACTTGTCCTGCGAGTCGGTCGCGCTGACCGCGATGACATTGGCATTGGCGGCGGGATACAGCGGTGAGGATTTCGGTCCGGCATTACCGCTGGCCGCGACCATCACCATTCCTTTTAGGCCGGCGGCGGCAATCGCGCGTTCGAGCAGCGGGTCCTTCGGACCGGCGAAGCTCATGTTAGCGATCTGCGCGCCGTGCGCGGCTGCGTAATCGAGCGCCTTCAGCACCACGAAAGACGTGCTCTCCGCGCCAGTGGGCGCGGGGCCAAACGCGCGGATCGCCAAAATGCGCGCCGCTGGCGCGCTTCCGATCAATCGCGCATGCGCCGCGATCGCGCCCGCAACGGCGGTGCCGTGGACATGCGCGCCTTCATTGCTGCCGAGCGCATCGAAACTGCCTGCAATCGCATTCGTGAGTTCCGGATGTGTGACGTCGATACCGGAATCGATGACGGCAATGGTGACGTTTGCGCCGTGCGCCAATGTATGCGCCTCGGGCAATCGAAGTTTCAAAACCGCGTATTGCGCCGGGCGACGGTCGGCGACACGAAACAGGCCAATGGTGGCGCCAATCAGCGGGAAATTCTGCGATTGTAGACGCGCAAGCCCGTGACGCCGCGCCAGTTGGTCGGCCTGTGCATCGGTCAGCGAACCATGGATCTCAGCCACGATTTGACCTGCGACCGTGCGCGAACCAATGTCAGCCGTCTGAGACCCGGCGCGACGCGGACCGGTGCTGGTTTTTTTGCCCAAGGACAGGCCGCTTCCGCCGCCATCCGCCCAGGTAATAGGCGCATTCAAGCATTGGCCGGCGCTGTCGCGATAAGCGTAACCGCACCTCGGGTACCTGCGCGTCGTTCTCTCAATCGCCAGCCCGTTCATTTCGGCACTGGTTCTGCCGATCATGATCCCTGTCCTGGCTGCGATGTTCGGATCAATTCGCGGCGTTAGGGTAGGATTGATGGTCGGGATGCGGGACTCGATATGGATGCTGGGCGAACGCATGAAATTTTGGGCGTGAACCGCCGGAGCGTCGAAACAGCCGAGCGCCAACGCCGTGGATATGAGCGCCAATATCGACCGCGTCTTGATCCGCCAATTCGCTCGTTCATCTATCATGGGACCTCGGGCATCATGAGCTCGCGCGTATTGCGCGGTCTTTTTTAGGGCGCAGCCACCGCCAGGCTGACAATCTTCTCGCTTTGCAGCTTAGTCAGCACGCTCGCAACTTCGTCCTTTGTCATAGCTCTGTTGCCGAATTGAATTTGAAACAAACCGCCCTTGGGTCCGTCCACGACCGAAGCCTGATACTTGTCCAGTAGGGCCGTGATTTCGGCAGCACGGGCATCCGGCGCGAAGCGCACCAAAGCGCTCGGCGGCGCGCCCGCACCCAAACTACGCGTGATCGGCGCATTGTTGCTCAGGGAGGCGGTCTGGAACGTGGAAGGCTGGTTGTTCACCAGCACCGCCCCGATCACGCCGGCTTGCAACAACAGCAGGACCGCGCCCACGCTCCCGGACCAGGCCAGCGTCCTCGGTGACAGGCTTGCGAAAAACGCGGTCACCCGCGCGGAGAAATTGGGCAACGCCGAGCTTTTGCGCCGCGGCTCCGCGTCTATCGCTGCAAACAGCTTGTGCATGGCTCGCGCGGACGGCGCACCGAGGCTTTCGTTGAGATGAATTGTCCCGGCGTACTCTTCCCGAATGACGGCATATTGCCTAGCCAGCTCGGGATCGCGGGCCAGCGCTTCATCAACGCGGCGGGACTCGCGCGCGTTCAGTGTGCCAGCCGCGTGGAACGGCAGCAGCATTTCTATTTCACTGGGCTCTCGGTCCAGCATTTTTTTGCTCATCGCCATCACGGCCAGCCTCGCTCCACGCCGGCCGCCTTCAGCAGTTCGGCCAATTTCTTGCGCGCATAGAACAAGCGCGTCTTCACGGTATTCTCCGGAATCCCGACGATTTCGGCCACTTCTTCCACGGATTTCTCGTGGTAGTAGACGAGATCGACGATTTCCCGATGCTCCGGCGAAAGTGCGGTCAGGCACTTGCGCAACGCTTCACCGGTGTCCTTTTTCTGCACCGCCACTTCGGGATTGTCGGACGCATCCTCAATCGCGTGGGCGGCCTCATCGTCCAGTTCAACGTCCTTCCTGCGCCTCAGTGAAGATAGTGCCTTGAACCTTGTAATGGCCAGCAGCCAGGTGGAGACGGCGGATCGACCTTCGAACTTGCCAGCCTGACGCCACACATCAAGGAAAACCTCGCTGATGAGGTCCTCCGCAACCTGCTCGTCGCGCACGAGCCGAAGCCCGAACCGGAACACCCTGACATGGTGCCGTCCGTACAGCACCTGCATCGCGAGGCGGTCGCCTTGAGCAATCCTTGCGATCAGGACGCCGTCCGAAGCCGCCTGTGTCGTACTCAATGGCCGTCTCGCAATGTTGGTCGAATTGGATTGGCGGCTGGTTCGATGGCAAGGGCAAGATTCTTCAGATCACCGGAGCGCCCGGACGGGGTCGGTGATTCAGGCCGTGGCATTGGACCTACCGCCACCCGCGCAACCTGCCAGGACAAATAACTCAGAGGGGTGGGTATCATAACACCAAAGGAGTTTATGGCGGGGCCGTGCCTCAAGCTTACAGGCGTTTCGTTACAAAACACCACTGGCGCGCGTTGCGCGGGACAGCCGCAGGGCATGCGGGGTGCCGCACCTCATCCGGCCGATTTCCCGATTGCAAACAACAGGTAATAACGGCGACCGGCCAACGGCGATTCTGTCCGAAAGATACCAAACCTAAAGGCTTTATTCCCTAAGTTGCTGCCACACACATTCCACGACGGCTGGAACATGATCAGCGCGGCTTCAACGCTTCAAGGCTCTAGCAGCAGTGCGGCCGTCGCGGATGTGACGCCCCACATATTCACGCGCCGGCTCGGTCAGCGCCGGCAGATGCTCGCCGTGCAAGCAGCAAGCTGCTCGCTCATTTCGCTGGTCCTACTGATTTACTGTTAGGCCGACACGGTTTCTATTATTCTGCCGGCTGCGTATTTCCTGTGTGGTATTGGGTTGATCGGATTTTTTGTTGTCCTTTCCGAAACCCGTGTCAACGACAGGTTCCAGGATCACTATCTCACCCTGTTTCAAGTCGGCGGTCATGTCGCGCTCCAATTTGCGTTCGTGCTGGCGGCCCCCGAAATCGGTTTTGCGTTTCTAAGCGTCCTCTTCCTGATCTTCGAATTCGGGGCGCTGCGAATGACCTCCCGCCAAGCAATGATCGCATGGACTTTAACGGCGATGGGTCTGGTCCCGATTTTCCTGCTTACGAAAATGCCCGTGGGCATGCCCGTCACGACACATATGGAACGCGTTGCGGCGATGCTCTGCTTCGTCCTGACGATTGGACAGTGTGCGTTCCTGGGACTCTACGGCAGTTCTCTGCGAAGGATGCTCTACAAACGCAGCTTCGAGCTAAAGGCTGCCAATAAGCGTATCGAGGAACTCGCTGAGCTTGACGAGTTGACTGGATCCTTCAACCGCCGCTGCATCATGCGAATCCTGGAAGACGAGATCGCCCGGGCCCATCGCACAGACACCCTCTGCTCGATCGCGTTGATCGATCTCGATTTATTCAAACGCATCAATGACGCCTACGGTCATCCTACCGGCGATGAGGTGCTCAGGACGTTCGCCATCACCATCTTCGCGAACATCCGCAGCATCGACAAATTTGGCCGTTACGGCGGCGAGGAGTTCCTGTTGGTGCTTCCCGATACTCCGATGGACGGCGC
>VAZS01000381.1 GCA_005884855.1 Alphaproteobacteria bacterium
CTGGTGGCGCCGGGCTGGGTGGCGGCGGGCTGTCCACCGGGAGCAGCCTGCGCGCCGCCCTGAATCATTCTCAGGCGCTCTTCGAGCTGCCGGTTGCGATAGTTCAGCTCCTCGTTTTGGCCGGTGAGTTGCCGCAACCTGTTCTCGAGCTGTTGAATTCGCATTTCCGCATCGTCGGATTGCGCTGACGCCTGCGAACACACTGCAAGCACAATTGTCATCGTCGCGACGATGGTGATTCTGTGAAAGCTGAAGGACATCTGAGCCTGACGACGAATCGCGCGTGAGATCGAAAGCGGAACACATTGAGGGAGGGAGTGCGCCAAAAATGTGACTGCCGTCCGAAATCAGGCGCGGTCTCCGCGGTATGGTTTAGTCTCCGGCTCCAAACAAGCAAGCGCCTTTGGCCGACGGCTTCATCGAACGACCGGCGCCCGAAGGCGCCGGCGAAACTCTGGTAAAGAACAGACGGGTTACGAACTGGCGTTCAGCACCGTAACCGCGCGGCGGTTCTGCGACCAGCAGGAGATGTCGTTGCAGACGGCGACCGGGCGTTCCTTGCCGTAGGAGATGGTCCGCATCCTCGAGGGATCGATCCCGCGTGACGAAAGGAAGGTCCGCACCGATTGGGCGCGCCGCGCGCCCAGCGCAATGTTGTATTCGCGGGTACCGCGCTCGTCGGCATGGCCTTCGATCGTAAAGGAGTAGCGGTTGTAGCTCTGCAGCCACCGCGCTTGCTTCTCCAGGGTGGCGACCGCTTGCGGCGACAAATCGGTCTGATCGCTCTCGAAGAAAACGCGGTCGCCGACGTTGACCACGAAGTCCTGCTGACTGCCGGGCGCTGCCGCGCTTGCCATCGCGCCGTCGGCGCCGATGTTCTTGTTGGCGCAGGCGCCCATCGATAGCGTAACCGCCACAACGGCAGCCAGCTTCAATCCCTGGAGGATACGCATCTGATGTTTCATTCCGGAGCCTCCACGCTCACGTTTTTCGACTGCTACCGGTCTACAGGGCGAGGGTTAAGCGAACGTTCCGTCAACCTTGATGGGGTGTTGCCGAATCCGATCAAAAGCCGACGAACGGCGAAAAGCAAACAGAGTGGTTAATGGGTTGTAAATGTGGCGTGAGGGTGAAGGCAAGTCGATCACCGCGGCCACACACTCCATTTTTCTGCCGATCCGAAGCCGATCTGCAACACCTGCTCGCAAAACGATAACTAACGCGCCCTGGAGCGAGGGTAGGACCGCTACGCGCGAGGCGCGGCAGTAAAAGGCGCTGGAGCCTCGGATTTCTGATTTCGTCAGAACCACAGGCTTCCACCCGATGGCCCCGGGCGCGACCGCTCAGGAGTGCTGCGGGACGATGGAGCTGCGCTCGAAGGCCGACACCACCACATTCGGGGACGGTGTATAGCCGCTGCGTTCAAACAACATCCTGCGTTCGAAAGCGCTTGAACGCATATAGGGAAAGCGTTGGAAGACCCTTTCCCTGATAGATGGATAGTGAGCAGCCACCAGTCCCACCGGCTTTATCAGGCCTGGATGAAGTCGGGGTTCGCCGAGCGGCTCTTGCAGAAATACCTTGCGATAAAAGGCGCGATGCTCCGGACGAACATTCGCCAGCCCGATATCGGCATTGAAATAACCGCAGGCGATCCAGCCGAGCCTCACGGTCACGTATGGAAGTTCTGGAAAGCGCTTCGCCTTCTCGGGGTCCGCAACGAAGCGCGTCGGATCGATGATAGTCAGCCCGCGATCCAGCTCAGGATGCACAATATCGGCGAACATATCCGCGGATGGGGAGCCTCTCCATTCGGAGTTCAGGACGCTGACCCGAATAGAGCTGTAAAGTTCTCCGTGCAGATAGATGCCGAAGGTCCAGGTATTAGGCGCATCATCATAACGGTCAGTGACGCGTTCGGACGCCGAGGGCACGATCGCGCCCTCGCGGAGATAGGCTCGGTAACGCAAACGATAGATCTTATCTTTTTCCTCGGGCGTTACGGCGAGGCGATAATCGACGTGCTCAAGCGGGTCCGTGCTGCGCTGTGGAGTAAGGGCGATGGATTTAACGGCCGATCGCATATCTACTCCTTGCAGCTTTTCAACACAGTTTCTGAGGCAGGAGCGAAGATTAACAGCTCCTTAACTGCGGCGCAAAGACATCGCGGAGTTAGGGTTAACCCTGCAGGACCACGACGAGCACTCCCCATACAGCAGTAAGGGAGAAAATTCCAATCGCCTGCTGGTGATCTTTTAGGCGATTGATCGCGTAGGAAGCACCACGAGCTGCTCGGCAGGCAGCCGACGGGCATGGGAGGCGTTCAGCAATTGGCGTATCCGCGCCCCCGGTACCGGCCGGCTGAACAGATAGCCTTGCGCCTCGCTGACGGTGCCGTCGGCGCTGATCAATTCGAGCTGCTCGTTGGTCTCGATGCCTTCGACCACCACCAACATTCCGAGATCGGCACTGAGCCGCGCCACGCCGCGCAACAGTGTCAACGGCCGATCGGTGTCGATGCCCTCGAGGAACGAGCGGTCGATCTTCACTTTCTGCAGCGGGAAATTATGCAGGTAGCTCAGGCTCGAATAGCCAGTACCGAAGTCGTCGAGCGAAATTCGAACACCGATGGTGCGCAGCTGCGACAGCACATCGTGCGTGAGCTGCGTGTTGCGCAACAGCGAAGATTCGGTGATCTCGATCTCAAGGCGATGCGCGGGCAGTCCGGAAACCTCAAGCGCGTAACGAACTTCGCTCAGCACGTCACGCTGGTGGAATTGCTGAGGTGAAAAGTTAACAGCGACGCTGACGCCTTCCGGCCATTTCATGCATTCCATGCAGGCCTTGCGCAAAATCCAGCGACCGAGGTCAACGATCAGACCCATGTCCTCCGCGACCGGGATGATGTCGACCGGGGAAACCGTACCGCGCACCGGATGATTCCACCTCAGCAGCGCTTCGCAAGTGGCTATTCGCCCCGACTTGAGATTGACGATAGGCTGATAGAACAGCTCGAATTCCTCATTGGCCAGCGCCACGCGCAGATCCAGCTCCAGAATACGCCGCGCCTCGACCGTTTGCGCCATCTCGTCACGGAAGAAACAGAACGTGCCGCGGCCGTCCGCCTTGGCGCGATACAGCGCCATATCGGCGTTCTTCAACAGCGTATCGGCGCTGATGTCCGGCGAAGTCATTGCGATGCCGACGCTGGCGCCGATTTCCACGAGATGATTGCCGATCTGGTAACGCTCGCTCAAGTGCTCGACGATACGCCGGGCCAGGGTGGCCGCTTCCTCGCCCGATTTGATGTTCTGCTGAAACACCACGAATTCATCGCCACCGAAACGCGCCACGAAATCTTCCGGCCGCAGCATGGCCCGCAAGCGATTGGCCACCGCGCACAGTAGTTGGTCACCACAGGGATGACCCAGAGTGTCATTGACCTGTTTGAATTGATCGAGATCGACGAACAGCAATGCCGACAATCGTTCGGCCGCGTAAGAAATTGCCAGCAACCGCTCGATTTCATCGCGGAAGTTGACACGGTTGGGCAGGCCCGTCAGCTCGTCGAAACGGGCAAGATGGCTGATCCTGGCTTCCGCGATCTTCCGTTCGGTGATGTCCTCAACCAGAACCACGGTGCCGCCGCCGGCCATTGGCTGAAAAGTCCAGGAGAACGAGCAGGCCGCCTCGGGATCTGTGGTGGTGATATCCCTCGCCTGCGAATCCTCGATTTCCGAGATAATCATCTTTCCGCTCACCGCCGAGAGCGTGCCGGCGCTAACGCAGGCAGCGACGATATTGGCCGCGCTCGCTCCGCGATGCATGAGATGGTCGGACAGATTCATCATCTCCTTGAAGCGATGGTTCATGACGGCCAAATGCCCATCGGCGGCAAACATGCACAGCCCATGCGGCATGTTGTTCAAGGCGGTGTCGAACTGGCCAGCCAACGCCGCCTCGCGCTCGCGCCCAAGCAGCGCTCGAACGAAAATCTCTTGCAGCCTTGTCGAAATGTGCTTGAGGGAGAAGAAGAACAGTACGTTCAGGATCGCCATCCCGAAGTAGTATGGGTTTCCATAAACCGCCAGCGCCACCGTCAGCGGCCCGCAAGCCAGCAGCATTTGCACGTGAAATATCCACGGACGCCCGTAGGTTCGACCGCTGCCGGCAGCCATATAGCAGAGCGTGACGGATATGCAGATCAGATGCGCGGTGGCATCGGTGCTGCCAAAAACCGCCACGATGCACCACAGCCCCAGCGCGGCCGCGTAGAGCATCGCGCCCACCTGATAGCGAACTTCCCAGCGCGCGGCTTCATCCGATGTCAATTCTGAGGTGCGCCATTGATACCGGCGCGTGTCGAGCGCGCGCACGGCCCCGGTCACGACAAGAAGAACAACACAAGGCCACAGCCACTCGGTGCCGGTTTTCACAGCGGTCATGATGGCGGCGACGGCGGCGCAAAGCGCGCCCGCAAACATCGGTCCCGGATCCTGGAACAGCGAATCGACCAGCGCCGCGTAAATCGACGGCGACATTTTCTGAGGTCCGCTCTGGCCTGCGAGCTGCATGTTCGCTGTGCGTCCTGTCCACTACGGTACTTCTACCGACCGCAGATGAAGTCTTTCTGAGCGAACATCGTTAGCGAGACGTTGTTTTTCGTTACGGGCTACGAAAATGCAGGGCGTAGTCAACGGGATAGCATCATGTGCGCGGCGCCCGCCAGGAGGCCGGGTCCGTTGATCGCGGGCGTCAGGAAAGCAGCGGAGACCACGCCGGATCAGACGCGAAGCCAGGAGTTGGCACCCGCTGCTCGTTGCGGCCGGAAATGTCCACCGTGAACAGCGAAGGTCCGGCGTTACCGCCGGGATCGCGGAAGAACATCACCACCCGGCCGTTCGGCGCAAACGTCGGTCCCTCGTTGTGGAATCCGGAAGTGAGAAGCCGCTCGCCCGAGCCATCCGGCTTCATGATGCCGATAGAGAACTGTCCGCCGCCTTGCTTGGTGAACGCGATGTAGTCGCCGCGGGGCGACCATACCGGTGTCGAGTAGCTCCCCCCTGCATCATCCTTGCTGAACGAGATGCGTTGCGCCGGTCCGCCGGTCGCGGCCATCACATAAATCTGCGGCTTGCCGCCGCGGTCTGATTCGAAGCAAATGCGGGTGCCGTCGGGCGCGTAGGACGGCGAAGTATCGATCGCCGGCGTATCGGTGAGGCGCGTGGTCGATTTCGAACGCAGGTCCATCACGAACAAATTCGAATTGCCGCCCTGCTGCAGGCTCATGATCACGCGCTGGCCATCCGGCGAGAAGCGCGGCGAAAACGACATGCCTGGAAAATTGCCGACGATCTCGCGCTGCCCGGTCTCGATATTAAACAGATAAACCCGCGGGTCGCCCTGGCCGAACTCCATATAGGTAATTTCCTGGTTCGAGGGCGAGAACCGCGGCGTCAGCACCAGGTCGGAGCCGCGCGTCAGGTAACGCACATTCGCGCCGTCTTGGTCCATCAGCGCCAGCCGCTTGACCCTCCGCTCCTTGCTGCCGGTTTCATCGACGAACACCACACGGCTGTCGAAATAGCCTTTGTCTCCGGTCAGACGCTGATAGATCTGATCGGAGATGATATGCGCGATCCGGCGCCAGTATTCAGGCGAGGTGTAATATTGCTGGCCGATGAGCTGTTGACCGGAGGCGATATCCCAAAGGCGGAATTCGGCTTTCAACCGCCCATCACCCTGGCGGGTCATGCGGCCGGTGACCAGGGCCTGCGCATTGATGGTTTTCCAACTCTGGAATTGCGGCGCGGCATCGATATTGACGATCCTTTCGATGAACGCAGCCTGTTCGATCGGGGCGAACAGTCCGCTGCGCCTGAGGTTGTTAGCGCCGGCAAACGATGGCAGCAGCAAGCCAGCGCCTGCGGCGGCGCCACCGATCAGGATATCACGGCGTGAGAGCGGCAACCGAGGAAGCGAAAACGAACTCACCGACATTGCTGGCTCACTTCCAAAATCGTCAACTGCGGAACATCTGCTTTGGATCGAAATCTATGTCCATGTATTTCCATTGTTCGTAGGTCTCGTCTCGCAGCATGGTGTAGGGTTGTCCTTGCAGCACGGCTCTAAGGGCTGCTTCGGCCGCGGCTTGATAGCGGGGCGAGCTTCCGGTCGAAATCACCTGAGGCGGTGCTGCGAGACGGCGATCCGGATTCAGCCGGATTCGGACCGTGACGTATAGCTCCTCCGGGTGTTCCGTTCCGGGCTGCACGTTCCACAGGCTCGCCAGCCGGGCGCGCATTGCGTCAAGTTCGGATTGCGACAAGGTCACCGCAGTCCCGCGCGCGGTCCCAAGCGACGCGGACGGGTTCAGCGTGGCCCCGGTGATCGCCTGCCGGGTCGGATCGCGCTTGTCGAGCAAGGCCGCGATCTTCGATTGATCGAAGGTGCGCTCCTGCTTCGGCTTCGGCGGTTGCGGCGGCGCAGCCTTGGCCTCGGGCTTCGGCACCGGCTTTTTGGCATCTTCCGATTTCAACGCTTCGGCGATCGGATCGACCTTGGGCGGATCGGGCTTCTTTTCGATCGGCTTCGGTTCGTCCTTCGGCTTGTTCTCCACGACCGGCTTCGGTGGATCCGGCCTTTTCTCAATGGGCTTTTCCACCGGTTTCGGCGGCGGCTCCGGCGCGGTCGCCGTCACGATTTCCTTCTTTTCGGTGATCTTGCCGACTGCGTCCTCGGCCGGCGCGGCATCAGCGATCTTTTCGACCAGCGGCTTCGCCTTGTCCTTTTCGCCGGTCTTGATGCCAGCGGTGATCTTCGAGAGTTGATCGGCTGAGATGATATCGACCGGCATTGACTCTGGCGGCGCCGCCTCCAGCGAGCGCGCCGAAAACGAAACCAGCCCCCAGCCGATGACGAGGACGTGGAGCGCGACCGACGCAATGATTGTCTTGTCGACCTTCACCTTCGGGTTACCCCTGATCCACTTCCGTCACCAGCGCCACGCGCCTGAAGCCGGCCTGCGAAAGCCGTCCCATCACCTTCATGACGGTACCGTAGTCGACTTTCTTGTCGCCCCGGACGAAAATGCGCTCGTCCAGACCGCCGCGCGCTTGCGTGATCGCTTTCAATTTCGGCACCAGATCGTTCAGACCGATTGCGGTGTCGTTGAGGAAGACCTCGCCCTTAAGATTGACCGAAAGCGTCAGTGGATTCTTGTCCTGATCGAGGCTCTTGGCCTGGGTCTGCGGCAAATCGAGCGGCACGCCGACCGTCAGAAGCGGCGCCGAGACCATAAAGATGATCAGCAGCACCAACATCACGTCCACCATGGGGGTGACGTTGATTTCGGCCATGACGGCGCGACGCCGGCCGCGGCGTCCGCCGCCGGACGGGCCTGCCATGTTCATCGCCATGATGGGGTACTCATGATGCGCTCACAATATACTGCCGCTCAGGCCCGCTCGTCGATCTGGCGCGATAGGATCGCTGAAAATTCGTCGGCGAAGCCTTCCAGCCGCTGGGCCTGACGATTCACCTCGGAGGTGAACTTATTGTAGAAAATAGTCGCCGGAATTGCGGCGATCAGGCCGATAGCAGTGGCAAACAGCGCCTCGGCGATGCCCGGAGCCACCACGGCAAGGGAGGTGTTTTTCGATGCGGCGATCGATTGAAAGCTCGGACGTTCATGACCTTTTCGATGCGCATCTGCAGCCCGGCGAACGATCGCGCGTGGCTCTCGAACGACCGTTTCCATTCGCGCATCGCGGCGACGAAACAGGCCGCCATCGATTGCGTCGGCTTGGCCGAGAGCGCGCGATAAAGCTCCTCGATCGACTCTCCGGACCAGAATGCCTGTTCGAAGCGGTCCATGGCGCGCTTGGTGCGCGCGTACAAAAACATCTTGTCGATGGCAATGGCCCAAACCCAGACCGAACAGGCGAGCAGCCCCAGCATGACCGCTTTTACAATCCAGTGGGCCTGCAGGAACAATGCAATCAGCGAGACGTCGGCGGATGCAATCGGCAACGCTGACTGAGCCACCTCGGCCGGATTCATAAGCGGTATCCCCTCAACGCAATTTTCCCAAAGTCCTCCCGGAGCAAGAGGCTGCCGGTCCACGACCGCGCGCCCGGCGCGGCGGTAAGCGCCAGCGCGAGAGCCTTGTTCTGTGTCGCGTGGGAGGCCCGTCCAAAGCCGAGGCTTGCTTCCCCTGCCAACATGTCAAAACGAGGGCTATCGGCGCGTCTTTTCGCCACTAACCAGACGCCAATCATGGTTAATACCGCGTTACCAAGCGGGTTTTCGGGCGCGGAAAATCATGGCGGAGCCGCAGCTTGCGGCCGCCGCCGGGCTCAGGTCGGAGCACTCTCTGCGGGGCAGTTTGTCAGCCGTGCCGGCACCCCGATAGCGGTGCACCCGGCTGGCACATCCTGGGTGACCACCGACCCCGCCCCCACCTTGGCGTAATCGCCGATCTTCAGGTCGCCCACGATGGTCGCTCCAGTGCTGAGCAGGACACCGCGGCCGATGGTTGGGGCACGGCCGCCATCCGCTTGCTTTCGTCCGAGGGTAACATTTTGCATGATCGTCACCGCATCGCCGATCGAGACCGACGCGCCCACGATGATGCCCGTCGCGTGATCCAAAAACACCGAGGTCCCAATCGACGCGG
This sequence comes from Alphaproteobacteria bacterium, assembly GCA_005884855.1. Lineage (GTDB taxonomy): Bacteria > Pseudomonadota > Alphaproteobacteria > Rhizobiales > Xanthobacteraceae > Bradyrhizobium. The sequence goes on from VAZS01000381.1 coordinate 8,678, forward strand.
ACGGATGAATGCTGACCTGGAGCTGTTCGGAGGAAGCGCTTTGCAGCAGCAGCGCAAGATCGGTGCGATCCCGACGCCAAAGCCAGTTTGCTACTCGCCATGCCTGAAGCGCCACGTAGCCCTTGTTCAGAAGGGCGGGCAGCAGTGCCTTGGATGCTGGATCATGCAAGACAATCACCTGTAGATCGCAGCTCGCGGCTTCGACCAGATCGGGCGAGGCGCTAAAGGCTTCGTGGGCGATGCGGGTAAATAGCGCACGGGTTTCGCTATCGGTGCCGAGCCGCTGGCCGATCTGGAAGGCAACCGCATTGCCGAGGCCGGGATGATCGAGAATGGATAGCGATATTGACCTGCCCAACGCAGCATCGCCCGCCGCAACCGCATCCGCCTCACGCCGGATCGAGCGCCACAGGCTCTCCGCCGATGTAATATTGTCTGCGATCACGGACACTCGCCTGCCAAGTTTGCGTTTCGTCAGCGCCTGCAGGATATAGGGCTCCGGCCGCGGCGCCAGCTCAATCAGATAATAAAAAACAAACCGCCCGTCTGCGTTGGCAAACGGGCGGGTTATGGGCTCAATTAATCAGGGCACTTTGGCCTTGGGGGGCTGCTCTACTCTTGAGCTTCAGCCCTGAGGCTGACCGTCTTGGGGCGGCGTCGGGCGTTGCCGATGCTGCGCCATGAACTGGTCGAACTCTTCCTTGTCCTTGGCGTGGCGCAGACGATCGAGGAAATCCCGGAATTCGGTCTGTTCTTCCTCCAGACGCCGCAGCGTTTCCATGCGGTATTCGTCGAAAGCGCGATTGCCGCTGGAGGGCGGACCGAACGGGAAGCCACGGCGCTCCATTCGGTTGCGCATCCGTTCCATCTTGTACTGCATCCGCTCCACTTTGTTGGACCAGCGGTCTTGATGACTCCAGCAAGCCATTTTTCTGCTCCCGAGTGTGAAAAAGAGAAGGGCGAGGCCGATCGGCCACCAGAGGAGGAAGCCAAGCACGGTCACGGCGATCCAGCCGGGGTGCCAGGGAGTGTCGAGCATATGCGGACGGTACGGCTCACTATCGGGACCGCGCCAACGATTGACATCTGCGGTGTAGGCCATTTCCCTCTCCATGACGGCATCAAGCCGCTGTGAATGTAAATAACATTTACATACCTAAACCATCGCGAATTTTTGTCAAGACGGATGCCCGCGGCCAGCCAGGATTTATTTTGGGGTGCCCCAAGGTCCTGAAGGCTGCCCGGCCGGCCTTTGATCGGCCTGCTCTGTTGCGGAAGGCGATCGACGGTCAGTGGGGAAGCCAAGGCCGCGCAGATAAATCAGCACTTCCGCTTCCAGCAAATCCTCCGCCGACATCGGCAACTTGCGGCGCGCGGCATCGCCGCGCCCAAACAATGAGGCGACCCCGTGCGACATCGACCAGATGTGCAGCGCCATCATCAATGCGGGCGGACGTGGCCTGCCGGGCGGCGCAAGGGCGGCAAGCCGCTCGGCAGCTGCCCTGATCACAGAGAAGGCCCGCTCGCTGGCCGCCATTAATGTGGGGTTGAGGTCGACGGGAAGCCCCGACTCGAACATCGCCGAATAGAACGCCGGCTCCTCACGGGCAAACGCAAGATAGGCTTTCCCGACCCGCTCGAATGCGGTGATAGTGTCCGGACGGCCATCGTCCCAGGCGCTTGTCAGCACTGCTTCGAACTGGTCGAAGCCGCGTTGCGCGATGCTGGAAAGCAGCTCGTCCCGATCGCGAAAATGCCGATAGGGGGCCGCCGGGCTGACGCCGGCCATGCGCGCGGCATCGGCAAAGGTGAAGCCAGCCGCACCCTTTTCCGCGATGAGGCCGAGCGCCGCCTGCAGCAGCGCCTCTTTCAGGTTTCCGTGATGATAGCCGCGCTCGGCGCGGCTACGTTCCTTGCGCCAGCTCATGTGAAAAGCTTTTACATGAGCCGCGCCCAAAGGTCACTAGCGCTGGGTTAACGCCCGAATTTTCCTTGCAGTTCAGTGAATCCGGCCGTCGCTTCCTGAACATCAGCGGGAAAATCCGACATCTCCTGTACCTGCCGAATTTCGATAATCTCGTTGCTGGAGGCCGGGCAACGCTTGGCCCAGGCGATCGCCTCCTCGCGCGATTTGACGTCGATCATCCAAAAGCCGCCGAGCACCTCCTTGGATTCTGCGAACGGACCGTCGGTCACAACGGGCTTGCCGGCTGAAAACGAAACCCGCGCGCCCATCGAGGGAGGATGCAGCCCCTCCAACGTGATCAGCACGCCTGCCTCTTTCAGCGCCTCGTTGTATTTCATCATCGCGGCGACCGCATCCGCAGCAGGCATAGTCCCGGGCGCCGCGGTCTCGTAGCCTTTCGGTATCATCAGCATCATGAATCGCATTCTCGTCCTCCGTATCGATTGGATTCCAGCACTCATAGTCAAGACGAACCGATCTTTGCGGCACCGACAGGGCGAGCGAGATTATTTGGACGGAATTACGCAGGGTGGCATTTTTGTCGAAGCTAACCTGATCGGTTGACCGTTACGACGCGCCAGCCCGCCTCGAGACGGTCAATGCGCGTCAGCGACAGCGGATCGATCACGAACCGCAAAGCGGCGTCAGGCGAAAGCTCGAGCGCGATCGCAAGCGCAGCGCGGATCGTGCCGGAATGCACCACCAGGACGGCATCGCCCGACGGCACTGAGGCGAGGCCTTCGACGGTGCGGCCAATCTGATCGACGAAGCTTTCGCCGCCGGGGGACCGGTTAGTTGCCGGTGATCGCCAGAAGTCCCGGTAGACGTCACCGAGGTCGGTGGCGAGATCGACGTGACGCCGCCCGGTCCAGGCCCCGAAATCCTGTTCACGAAACAACATCTCCCTGACCGGAGCCAGGCCGAGCGCAGCAGCGGTTTCGCATGTTCGCCGTGCCGGACTACAGACCGCAAACGAATTCGGGGGCAATCTCGCCTTGAGCGCGGAAAGCGCCGCTGCGTCGCTGATACGTCGCCGGTCTGGCCGCCGATTTGCCGCTGCGCCAGCCACGCCATGCTGGTTGCGCACACAGTCGCGACCGCTGCAGCGTACAGCGCCTCAACCAATGGCAGCGCCAGCAACGCAATCACCAGCGCCAATCCAGCGGCAATGGCCGCGGTGGCGAAATCGGGCCGGCCGGCATTGACGGCAAGACCGTCCTTGCGCGCGTAATCCAGGCTCATTCCCATGACAGGCAACACGCCACGCGCCAACGCATGTGCAGCGATCAGGCTTTGCACCACCATGGCATCCCCAAGCGTCGTCAAGCCGGAAAGCTTGGTGACAAAACTAACCATCAGGATGAGCGCACCATAGGTGCCGAGCCGGCTGTCGAGCATGATCTCGAGCTTCGCCGCAGGATCACGGCCACCACCGAACCCGTCGGCGACATCGGCCAGTCCATCCTCGTGCAGCGCACCGGTCAGGATCGCGCTCGCGCCCAAGGCCAGCGCCGCCGCCCCGAGGTCGGGCAACCCCATTGCCCGCATCGCGAGATACAGCAGTCCAACGGCGCCGCCGATTGCTGCGCCTACCACCGGAAACATCCGATGCGCGCGGACGAAATTCGCGGGCTTCGCGCCATCTGGATGCGGCATCGGCAGCCTGGTCAGAAAGGCCACCGCGGTTCGCAGGTCGTTTAGCCACTCGTTCATGGTAGAGACACCCGGGAATCACAACCCGACAGAGGAATCGCATGCAGTTCGACAGTCTAGACGACATCCGCGCCTTCTGTCGCGACTTGCCTGGGGGCGACGTCCGCGCCGCCGAGAACGCCGCCTTGCGTCAGCAGGTCCTGACGAAGCCGCCGGGCAGTCTTGGGTTGCTCGAAGAACTGACGATATGGCTGGCGTGCTGGCAATGCCGCGAAATTCCACAACTCGAACGCGTCACTATCGCGGTGTTTGCCGGAAACCATGGAGTGGCGGCGCGCGGGGTCTCGGCCTATCCGCAGGCTGTCACACAGCAGATGGTTGCGAATTTCTCGGCTGGCGGTGCCGCTATCAATCAGATCGCCCGCTTGGCGGGCGCCGATCTGCGCGTGGTCCCGATCGAACTTGTCCGGCCGACCCGAGACTTCACCATCGGCCCTGCCATGGACGCCGACGAGTTTCTCGCCGCCATCGATATTGGGTATCGAACGGTGCCCGCCCAATGTGATTTGCTTGCCGTCGGCGAGATGGGTATCGCCAACACAACGACGGCTGCCATGTTGTGCGCGGCACTCCTTGGTGGCGGCGCAGGGCACTGGGCGGGCCGCGGCACCGGCGTGGACGATGCGGGACTCGCGCGCAAGCGAGCGGCTATCGAGGCAGGGCTTGATTTGCACCGCGCGATATCGGGCGATGCGCTTGAGATGGCCGCCGCGCTGGGCGGCCGCGAACTCGCAGCGATCGCCGGTGCGGTTCTTGCGGCGCGTGCTTATCGGATTCCCGTGCTGCTCGACGGCTTCGTCGCGACGGCAGCTATTCTGCCGCTCACCCGTCTAAGCGCAGCAATCCTGGATCATTGCCGTGCCGGCCACGTTTCCGCCGAGTCCGGTCACCGCGCGTTGCTGCGCCAGCTTGGCCTAAAGCCGCTACTCGATCTGAACATGCGACTGGGTGAGGCCTCGGGTGCCGCCGTCGCCACCCTGCTGCTGCGGGCAGCCGTAGCATGTCATGCCGGGATGGCGACTTTTGCCGAAGCCGGCGTTTCCGGCGCGGATAAGTGACGGAACCTGCCGCACCGAGTGCCGTTAAGTAACTCGTTCGGTCATCGAAGACTGGGACAGGTCGTGGCCAAGGCAGTCCTGAAATCAATTTTGATCGCAGCGGCGATCTGCGCTGTGGCGTTGCCGTCTGCGCGCGCGGAAATCCGGATCCTCGCCAGTCCGGGCGGGCCGGTCGGTCCATTCCTTCAATTGTTCGAACGTGTGCGCGCCTCCGGTGAGCGCGTCGTTATCGATGGACCGTGCCTGTCGGCTTGCACGCTGGTGCTGGACATGGTGCCGAGCAACCGCATCTGCGTGACGCGCCGCGCGATCCTGGGATTTCACGCCGCGCGCTCGGTCGACCAGCAAGGCCGGATGTATGCAGAGCCCGAGGCATCCGAACTGGTGCTCCAGGCCTATCCCACCGCTGTACGGGACTGGATCCGCCGTCGCGGTGGGTTGACTTCGCGCATGCTATTGCTGCGCGGACGCGAACTGGCCGCGATTTATCCCTCGTGCCGCTGAAGCGACGTCGCCACTGCGGATAGAGGCCGATCGCGCTCGCAACATCGATCACTGTTCCATCCGGCAATTGACCATCCAGGGAATTCCAAACCGATCGACGCACATGCCGAACCCCTTGGAGAAGAAAGTCTTCCCGAACGGCATGTTGACGCTCCCGCCTTCTGAAAGCGCCTTGAACTTTCGCTCCGCGTCCGCGGGATCCTCGACCATGAGGGAAACCGAAAAGCCCTGCGGCTTATTGAAATGACCCGGAGGCGCGTCGGAGCCCATCAACACTTCGCCGTCGATCGATATACTGGCGTGCATGATTTTCTTCTTCCATCCCGGCGGGGTCGGCATCGATTCCGGGGCACTCTCATGAGTCATCATCATCTCGATCTTTGCGCCGAGCACTTTTTCATAGAACTTGAATGCCGCTTCGCAACTGCCGTCGTAGAACAAATAGGGGTTGACCTGCATCGTTTGCTCCTGGTGATCACGCCTTCGAAGATTCGCTTATCTCTCGGTGAGTTTTTTCAGCTTGGCCAGACCGGCTTCGAAATCCTTACCGATCATTTTGTCCATGTTCATGAACACTTGCATGACCTTGGACATAAACGGTGCCGGTCCATGCATCAGCCATGTCAGACTGGTGGCATCGCCCTGCGGCAGCATTGTGAACTCGGCGGTGTTATGGGCTTCGAAAGGTTTGAAGAAATCCAGCTTGATCACGATCTTCGATGGCGCTGATACTTCGAGGATTTCCATGCGGCCAGTGCCCACATTCTTGTTGCCGTCCCAGGCATAAACCGCACCCTTGCCGGTGCCAGCCCCGCTGTAAGTCCGCTTCATGGCGGGATCCTTGTCTTCCCATGGTGACCAGGTTCCCCATTGATGGAAGTCGTTGATTAACGGAAAGATTTTCTCTGGCGGCGCCCTCACCGTGGTGACGCGCCGCACGCTGAACGTATCTGGCTTTGTTGCGGCGAGGATGAGGACGATTGCAATCGCGATTGCAACTGTGATCGCGATAATCGTAACGACTTCAAGCATGGCGGGCTCCGTGGTTGCATTTCAAAAATTTGCCCGCAGGGCGAACCACAAACCGTGATCCGACGCAAGCCGGAATGTTTATTGTGAAACCTTCGCAGCGCGCGGCGCGCTGTCACGCATCAAGCGATCGAGATGCATCCGGATGTGGGCGGCTTCGGCGGACGTATTGGCGAGCGCGATGGCGCGGTCGAACGCCACGCGGGCTTCCTGGTTACGGCCGAGCTGCATAAGGAAGGCGCCGCGTACGCCGAAGTAATGGAAATAGTTCGAAAGCCGCATGGCCAAAGGTTCGATCATTTCGAGTGCTGCCTGCGGGCCGCGAACCTTGGACACCGCGACCGCTCGGTTGAGCGTCACGACCGCCGATGGCTGCACGATCTCGAGGGCTCCATAGAGCAGATCAATCTGCGCCCAATCGGTGTCTTCGGGCCTGGCGGCGCGGGCATGCAACGCGGCGATTGCCGCCTGGATCTGATACGGCCCGCTGCGGCGGTGGCGCATGGCTTTGTCGATCAGCGCCAAACCCTCAGCGATCATCTGTTGGTTCCACAGCGAGCGATCCTGATCATCGAGCAGCACCAGCGTGCCGTCGGCATCGAAGCGCGCCGCGGCTCGCGCGTGCTGCAGCAACAACAGCGCAGTCAGCCCCATGATCTCGGGCTCGCTTTGGAACAGCCGCAGCAGCAGCCGCGCCAGGCGTATAGCCTCCTCGCAAAAAGGACTGCGGATTTCGGCTGTATCGCCCGCTGCGGAATAGCCCTCATTGAAAATCAAATAGACCATCGCGGCCACCGCGGAGAGCCGTTCGGCGCGCTCCGCCGCGCCCGGCGTCTCGAACGGCACGTCGGCATCCGCCACCCTGGCTTTCGCCCGCGTGATCCGCTGCTCTATCGCCGCTTCCGAAACCAGGAACGCACGCGCTATCTGCTTTACGCTCAGCCCCGAAACAATTCGTAAGGCGAGTGCGATCTGCTGGGTCGCTGGCAGATCGGGATGACAGCAGATGAACAACAGCCGCAAGATGTCGTCGCGATAATGCGAGCCGTCGAGCCGCTCGGCCATGGCCTCCTCAGCGTCTTCGAGATCGGAGATTGCCTCGTCCTCGGGCAACGGCTCCTGTTTGCGATTGCGGCGGACTTCATCGATCGCGACGTTCCTCCCGACCATGATCAGCCACGCCGCCGGGTCGCGCGGCGGACCGTTTTGCGGCCAGCTGTTCAGCGCGCGCAGGCAGGCGTTTTGGAACGCTTCCTCCGCGGTGTCGAGATTGCGGAAATACCGCAGCAGCGCGCCAACAGCCTGGGGGCGCGCCGAGGTAAATGCGGCATCGATCCAGGCCGTGTCCGTCATTTCAATCTATCCCCGGGCTGAAACAGACCGACGGGACGAATCTCGTAGGCGCCGCCAGGATTAGCGGCGCCGAGATCGCGCGCCACATCGACCGCCTCGTCAAGATTGCCGCAGTCGACAATATAAAAACCGAGCAGCTGTTCCTTGGTCTCGGCATAGGGACCATCGAGCACGACCGGCGGATCGTCCTTGCGCAACGTTGTCGCCGAAGTAGTCGGCAGCAGCCGCGCCACCGGCCCGAGCTGCCCTTGTGTTCTCAGCCGGTCCTGGACGACAGCCAGCTTTTTCATCACGGCGGTGTCCTGCTCCTTGGACCAGGAACCAACCAAATCCTCATCATGGTAGCAAAGAATGGCGTAGAGCATAGGCGCGGGTTCCTGATCGATTCGAGGACGAATGGGCGTGGGACTTTCCGACAGGATAGCGGAAGAATTTTGCGGCGAAAATGTAAGCCGGTATGTTCCCAGGGTTGCGAATGTTCGAGGCAAGATCAACGATTGGCAAGATCAATGAATAAAGGCGCGCTCGCGCTGCTCATTCACGGCGGCACGCAGAACTGGTCCCCAGAACGATGGAAGAGCCGGTTCGACGACGTGTGCAAGGACAGGCGCGTTTGGCTGTTGCCAGATCCGACCTGCGATGCCGCTGAAGTTTGCTACGCGGCCGTGTGGAAGCCTCGCAGCGGCGAGCTTGCGGCATTTCCGAACCTGCGCGTGATGTTCAATCTGGGCGCCGGCGTCGACGCGCTGATGGCGGATTCGACGCTACCTAAAGTGCCGCTGGTTCGCGTGGCCGTTGGCGATCTAACGGCTCGCATGACCGAATACGTCGTGCTGCACGTCTTGATGCATCACCGGCAGGAGCCGTATTTGCGGGCGAGCCAGCGCGAGAAGCGCTGGGCGCCGAGATTTCAATGGCCGGCGAGCGCGATTTCGGTCGGCATCATGGGCATGGGGACACTGGGATCGGATGCGGCCGACGTGCTGAGGCGACTGGGATTTCGTGTCTCGGGCTGGAGCCGGAGCCCGAAACAGCTCGAAGGCATCAGTTGCTTTCACGGCAACGCGCAACTCGATACCTTCCTGCAACGCACCGATATTCTGGTTTGTCTGCTGCCGCTCACGCCGGAGACCCAGCAGATTCTCAATCGCGGACTGTTGGCCAAACTCAACCCCAACAGCCCGATGGGCGCGCCGGCGCTGATCAATGCCGGACGTGGCGGGCTGCAAAACGAAGCGGACATTCTTGAGTGTCTCGACGACGGTACACTCGGGGCCGCTTCGCTGGATGTGTTCGCACAGGAGCCGCTCCCGCCTGACAGCCCGTTCTGGACCAATCCCAAAGTCGTGCTGACACCGCACAATGCGGCCGATACCGATCCCGACGAAATATCGAAATACGTGGCGCGCCAGATTGAACGCTTTGAAGCCGGTGGCGCGTTGGAAAACGTCGTCGACCCCGGGCGCGGGTACTAGAGTGTAATGCCCTCACGTCCGTTTGCTGCTCCTACCGGGACGATGCAGAGCGTTAGACGCCGACCATCACGTTAATCGAGCCCTTGACTATCGCTTCCAATTCTTTGCGCGGGACGCGCGCCCGAGCCCGGATCGCGATGGTATGGATAGTCGCCGATGCCAATTGCGCCAGCACCACCGGATCGGCCGAATTTGTCAGCTCTCCTTTTTCCTTGGCCAGCCGGAAGCAGACGGCGAACGCCTTGTCCAATTCTGAAAACCCTTCCAGCACAAGGGCGCGGATTTCGGGATCGGCCACCGCCTCGGAGGCCGCGGTCATCACGGTGAAGCAGCCGCGGGGGCCCGCGTCGCCGGAAAGATAAATATCGAGCGCTACTTCGAAGATGCGCTCCAGCCGTTTGCGAATCGGCAGTTCCTTCCGGAAGATCTCTTGCATGGCCGCGCGCGCATCGGCGCAGTAGCGCGCATAGCTCTTGATGTAGAGCTCGCGCTTGTCCCCGAACGCGCCATAAAGGCTTGGCCGGTTCATGCCGGTGGCGGCGCTGAGATCGTCGAGCGAGGTTGCCGCAAAACCGTCTTTGCGAAACAGATCGAGCGCCCTGCCGAGTGCGATCTCGGGCTGGTAGGCACGCGGCCGGCCGCGGCGTTTTGGCGAGACCGAACCGGGCTTCGCTTCCGGCCTTTTGTCTTTCTGTACCATCTCGCAATAAATTCCTTGACGCGATTTATATTATGCGGAACAGTATAAAAATCAACCAAGGAGGCACCAATGGACCTGTATTTCTCTCCGCTCGCCTGCTCGCTCGCCACCCGGATCGCACTCTACGAGGCAGGCGCGGAAGCCGCTTATCTCGAGGTCGACCCCAGGACCAAGGTGGTGCAGAACGACGGCTCGGATTTTCGTGCCATCAATCCGCTCGGGCTGGTGCCGACGCTGCGCACTGACGACGGGCTGGTGCTCACCGAGAATGCGGCAATCTTGCAATATGTCGCCGATCGATTTCCGCAGGCGGGCATCTCAGCCGGATCAGGCATGGAGCGCAGCCGGTTGCATCAATGGCTCTGCTTCATCGGCACCGAACTGCACAAGGGGCTGTTCGTGCCGGTGCTCGACAAGAAGGCGCCGCCGGAGGTGAAGTCTTACGTCCTCGGCAAAGGTCTGTCGCGATTGGACTATCTTGAGAACTATCTCAAGGGCCGCGAATTCCTGCTCGACCATTTCAGCGTCGCCGATGCCTATCTGGTGACGGTCATCAACTGGACGATGGCGACGCCGCCCATCGAACTGGCGAAATGGCCCAGCGTGAAAGCCTATTACGTGCGGTTGCGCGCGCGTCCCAGCATCGCCAAGGCGCTGTCCGAGGAGTTCAAGCTGTACCAGGCCGAACTCGCGCGGCACAAAGCCGCAGCGTGAACATCGCCCGGCGATCGATGGCAATCCAGATGGCGATCCAAGTGACATTTATTTGGCCACAGCAACCATCTCGGCGACAAAGCCATGGCTAATTGGGCCGAACAAGCGCACGGTGAACGAATGCTCGAGCATGGCCCCAGCGCAAATCTGTTCGCGAACCAAGGTTCGGCATCTAGCGGGCCTCATGACTGACAAGCCGCTTGATCTCGACAAACACCGCGGCATGGCTGCCCAAAAAGCAACGGACATCCGGCGGATTCTGTTGGACGTGGAGAACAACGCAAAGGACCAGCGTGACCGCGAAGCGATCCTCGAGGGCCAGCTTCTTTCCGTTCCAGCGGCCTCGTGGCCGGAAGCCGCAGCCAAGGCGCGCTACGTGCTGAACCTGTACGCCGCAGGGTTGGCGGCGGGCGACACCCACCACCGCGACCTGGTTGCCACCGTTCTTGCCGACCTCGCCCGGCTCTCCGGAGAGGGTTGAACGTCAGGTTATTCGAAGAGCAACGAGCGTGCTCAAGGAGGCCAGCTAATGGCATTAACGAGCGGCAGCTTTCGCGGTTATGAATTTGACCGCATGGTGGTTCTGTTTTCCATGCTTGACGGTCAAAACGAGATATCCTGCGCCATCAGTACCTCCGCCATGGACGATTTGGAGAAGCCGGCGCGGGTAAAAGCCGACGAGCGCGAAGCGCAGTTCATGAGGCTGCGCGCTCGGATTGAGGAGTGCGCCGCCCGCAAGTTTATCGCCAGGGAGTTCGAAGGCTCTCCTCCCGGCATTATACTGCGCAGCATCGATTTTCGGACGCGCGCATAGATGCTCCACGATAACTTCCGAAGCGCTCGATTCATCCTGTCACGGCCGCTGCTGCATCCGGCCGCTTTCCATGGCCGGTCGTAGTGACTTCGGGATCCGCTGTGCCTTTGCACCAGAGACAAACGCAACCCGCACCCGCGCCTCGACTAGAACGTCGCTCCCGCGCTTGCATTGCTGTAACAGCGTGATTGAAGCGCCTTTGACTTCTATCGGCGTCGTCACGATTTCCAACAAATCGTTCATGTGCGCGGGCTTGAGAAACTCAATTGTCATGGAGCGCACAACGAAAGCAAATCCAGGTGCTTCGTTCTCGGTTTCTTCGAAAAGCGA
>VAZS01000407.1 GCA_005884855.1 Alphaproteobacteria bacterium
GATTTCGGCGACGGACTGGGAGATGCGCTACGCGGGCCGAAGACTGACACCCATCTCGGGCTGCCGACCCGCATGCTCAGCTCCGGTATTCCGGGCATCACTCGGCGCGATCAGAGCCAGCCGTCGTCGCCGCCAGAACCGGCCCCGCTGCTTGGAATATTCAGCGGCAAGCCGATGTCGGCATGGGCTCTTCCGACGTCGGTCTGGGGACTGCCGGATAATTCCGATGCGCCCGACGAGGGCAACTGGTTCGCGCGTCTGGCCGGCGCGGCCGCGGCTCGTGACTCCAGTGCAAGATGCGGCTCCGGTGCTAGCACACCAGTTTGCCATTGCTAGAAACCAAGTTACGATTGGTCTCCTTGTTTCAAAAAACCTCTTGCGCCGTCGGGCAAATCACCGGCATAACTTCATCGTCGGAAAAATTCAAAAGCCCGCGCCGGGAAATCGGACGCGGGATTTTCGTTGGACGTTACAACAGCTTTCGAGCCGCATCTTAAAACAGCTCGCCGGTCGCCGTCGTACTACCTTGCTGCCGCCGCATTTTAGGGATGCCGTTCACCTCGGGGTCTATCCAAGGAAATGGCGATGAAAAAGCTGCTGGTTCCGGCGGTGATGGCCGGATTATTTTTTTCGCTCGAGGCGAAAGCGCAGGAGCGTGCCGGAAGCGCAGCAATCGGCGCGGTCTCCGGTGCGGTTGTTCTGGGACCGATTGGCGCTGTGGCTGGCGCTTTGATCGGATTTACCGCGGGCCCCGCGATCGCGCATTCCTGGGGTGTCGGGCGTTCGGCACCGCGATCGCGCGTCCACTACACAGGGCAACCCGGCGCAGGACAGGAAGCTGCAGCCAGAGTAACGCCGCTCCCGATCGCCAAACCCGCAGAAGCGGCCGCTGCGCAAATGGCGCCTCAACCAGGGAGAACGCCCGAGCGGACTGCCGCAAAAAGCACGCCGCCAGTGCAAGGATTTGACTGACGGCGCTGTCACATCGTGACACTCACTTTTAGAATTTGACACGTCGGGCAAATCACCGGCATATCTTCATCATCGCAAGAATAACAAAGCCCGCGCCGGGAAACCGGTCGCGGGCTTTTTGAATCGGACGGCGGCCGCATTCGGGACGCACTATCCTCCCATGTGAGCGTATTGCCGCGAGGCGTCTGCAAGCGAGTCGCCGTCCGAGTTTTTTAATTTTTGCCGGCGTGCGCGAACGCGTCGGCATGCGACGTGGACAAGGTCCATGCTCGCAGGCGGCCTCTTTTACAGGGATAGGGTTCGCGCCTGAAATGATCGCATGACGCGATCATGCCGCATATTTTGTTCTTGTCCGACGGAGGCCAGCATGACCGCTTATTTGATAGCCATCGCATTATGGCAGGGATTGTCATGAGCGCAGAGTTTATTCAGTTCGTTCGCCACCGCAGGCATGATCGCCACAATGGCTAAAACCATCACCGAAATCCGTTCGATGGCGCGCAGCCATACCAGAACCGCGCTGAACGTCCTTGTCGGCGTTATGCGGAGCACCAAGGCGCCGCCGCCAGCACGGATCGCCGCCGCCAATGCCATTCTGGATCGTGGCTGGGGCAAGGCGACGCAGCCAATCGAGAATGGCGATGACGGCGCTCTCGAACTGATCCATAGAATCGAGCGCATCATTGTCCATCCTGAAAATCCCAACAGCTAGAGTATTCGAGCCGCTCTTGAAGCCCGCCCGCTACAAAGGGGTTTACGGAGGCCGCGGCTCTGGTAAATCGCACTTTTTTGGCGAACTGATCATCGAGAGTTGCCAGGCCGAACGCGGCACATCCGCGGTATGCATTCGCGAAGCGCAGCGCACGTTGGCGCAATCATCCAAGCGCCTGATCGAAAGCAAGATCACGGGTCTTGGCCTCGGTCATCAGTTCAAAATCTACAGCGACAAAATCGCAACGCCCGGAGATGGGATCATTATCTTCAGGGGCATGCAGAGCTATACGTTCAAGGCCGTAATTACAGTGATCGTTACCGGGATTGTCGGAGCAGTGTGGCTCGGCGCCAAGGTCATGCTGGGTAAATGATGTGTCTTCCGTTCGCTCTTGGAAATAGATCTGTTGAGGGCTAGGGCGATGTATAGGATACGCGAGGTAGACGGACACGACGACGAAATCTCCGATACGCTCGCGGATCTTCATCGTCTGACATTCTTTGAATCGTATCCGATACAACGGACAATCTTGCTTCGGCCAACAATTTGATACGCGCCGGATACCTGTTGTACCAGCCGAGATGTCCATGGGCCTGGCCAAGCACTCTCTATTGGCGCAAGTTAATCAAGTAACGAGCTACAACTAAAAAGAGTAGGACGCAAGGCGCGCATAGCCCCAATCTGTTGCCAACATTGCCCTTCTGGAAATAGAACGTAAAGTCGTTTTCGCGAGGCGCCTGCTTGACTGATCGGCACCAGAAGGAGATGAACGGATTATGACTGGGAGACCGCAATTACCGGCTCGCGCGCCGCGGAGAAAGGGTGCGCCGATCGCGCTGGAGGGGCTGCTGGTCGTGGATTTCACCCGTGTCGTAGCCGGACCTGCATGTACCCAAACACTTGCCGATTTTGGCGCTGAAGTCATCAAGATCGAGAACCCCGACGGCGGCGACGACACCAGAAGCTATGAACATGCCGATCTCGCCGGCGAGAGTGCTGCCTTTGTCAGTTTGAATCGAAACAAACGTGACATCGCTCTTGATTTCACCAAGCCTGCGGCCCGTAAGGTTGCACGTGAATTGATCGCGCGGGCGGACGTCGTCGTAGAGAACTTCTCCTCCGGCGTGATGAAGAAATATGGGCTGGACTATGCATCGGTCGAGCCAACAAATCCGCGCCTAGTCTATTGCTCGATTTCCGCCTACGGGCGCCAAGGGCCGTTTGCATCCCGTCCCGGCTTTGATCCGATTACCCAGGCCGAGAGTGGGTTCATGTCCCTGAACGGCTTTCCCGATGGACCGCCGGTGCGTACCGGTCCACCGTCTGTCGACATGATGACCGGCATGTCAGCATGCAACGCAATCTTGCTGGCGTTGTTCGCCCGCGAGCGGCTAGGGCGCGGGCAGCATGTAGAGGTAGCGCTGATCGATATCGCTGTCGCCATGACCCAGTTTTATGGCATGGCTTATTTGATGAACGGTGTGAATCCGAGCCGTCAGGGAAATTCACCGAACGGGTCTCCTTCCGTGGGCGTCTACAATGCATCGGACGCGCCGTTTTATATCGCCTGCGCAAATGACCGGCTGTATCGCCGCCTCGTAGTCGAAGTGCTCGGCCGGCCTGATCTCGCCAGAGGAGAGTTCGGAGATCGGCGTTCACGAACGGCGAACAAGGATAGACTTCGCGCGATCCTCACCGAGATTTTTTCACAAGATCTGCGCGAAAACTGGGTTGTGAAGATGAAGACGGCCAATATCCCCGTCGGCTATCTTCGCACGGTAGAAGAGGCTTTCAACTCGCCGGAAATGCTTCTGCGCCAGCGCCTCAGCCAAATCCCCCACCCGGCGGCGGGTTTCGTCCCCAATATCGAATCGCCGCTCAATCTAAGCCTGACGCCGGTGGTCGATCCCGTAGCCGCGCCTTTGCTCGGCCAGCACACTAAGGAAGTGTTGGCAAAGACACTCGGTTATGACGACGCGCGAATCGCCGCGCTTGCCGAGGAAGGCGCTTTTGGCGTGTTAGCAACAACCGTCGAGGTCGGCTGAGTTTTTGAACCGTGCTATCCGCGGCGCCCCGGTAGCGCCCACATATCCAGCATAGCAATACCCGCCCGGTGGCCTGACGGCCGCCGGGCGTTTTTGCGTCTTCAGGGTCGGCGCAATTCAACCCGGGCTTCCGGCTGCTAATAACGGCAACTCTGGTACGGTTTCAAATGGCGGCTCGGCCAGAGTAACTGACGGGGAGGGCACTAGTGAATCGCCGCCATTTTATAGCTACCTCGCGCGGGCCTGCCGTTGCCGAGAGCTAGGCGAAGCTGGTCGCACATGATCCAGAGAACGTTGTTCGGTCGGGACATGTCTCGCTCGGTTATTTCAGACGGTGAATGCTGTGATATTGCATCGGAAATGACAATTGCCTTATCTGGCTGACACTACGGTTTTGAGTTTTCGCGCGATTCGCGCAACCCAGGAGGGCCTTCGATATGAGCGTAATCCTGTACGGATTTTGGCGATCAATCGCGAGTTTTCGTGTCCGGGTTGCTTTGCGCCTTAAGGGACTGGCGTTCGACGAAATCCCCATCGACATTCTTTCAGGCGAGCAGTTCAAGCCGGACTATGAAGCGGTTAACGCGGAACGGGTGGTGCCGACGTTCGTTCACGACGGACATTCGTTTTTTCAGTCGCTCGCGATCATCGAATACCTGGAAGACATCCAGCCAAATCCGAGGCTCTTACCTGCAGAGACTGAAGAGCGCGCTTATGCGCGCTCGCTGGCCCTGGTGACGGTTGCAGATGCGCATCCACTGGTCGTGCCGCGTGTCCGAAACCATCTGGCGAACACCTTCGGGGCCGATATCCGAGTTATCGAGGCTTGGGCCAAGCACTGGACGACCGAAGGGCTTGCGACCTATGAGCGGCTACTCGCACGCCGTGCGCCGGCGCCCTTTGCGCTAGGCGCCGAGCCGGGGATTGCAGATATCTGCATCGCCGGCCAGGTGATCAGCGCGCACTTTCTCAACCTGGATCTCAGCGCCTTTCCAGCGGTGGCGCGCCTGGCCGAGCGCTGTTTCGCCATCCCGGCTTTCGCTAGCTCGCATCCTTTCGAACAGCCCGGGTCCAAAGCGGTAAGCGCACATTAGCACGCCCTAGATATCAAGCCCGAGCACCCTCGCGGCATTGCCGCCGGCAATCTGCGCCAGAGTTGCCTCATCCATTCCCTGTACCCCCGCCACATGGCCAATCGGATTGTATTCGGCCATGTCAAAAGGATAATCGGTTCCCATCACGATACGGTCAGGGCCAAAGACATCGATCAGATACGCGAGCTGGTGATAGGAGAACACCACGGTGTCGAGATAGACTTGCCGCAGATAGGTCGTCGGCGGCAATGGCAAATCGCCATGGCAATCCTGCCGCGCGCCCCAAGCGTGATCGATACGACCAGAGTAGCCGGGCAGGTAGCCACCGCCGTGCACGGCCATCAATTTCAAATCGGGAAAGCGCGCCAGCGTTCCTGAAAATATCAAATTGTGAAGCGCTAGCGTTGTATCGAGCGGGTTTCCAAGCACGTTGTTGAAATAGAAATGGGTCAGGCGTTCGCCATGGGTGAATCCATTCGGATGCATCATGATGAAGGCGTCCAGCGCTTCAGCTTTGGCAAAGAACGGGCGGAACTTTGGG
>VAZS01000156.1 GCA_005884855.1 Alphaproteobacteria bacterium
ATCTTGTCGAGGCCTTCGGCTTCCGCCTGCTGCTTCACGATCCCGGAGCCCGGCACAATCATGGCGTTAACATTGCCGTTGACCGTCTTGCCTTCTGCGACCTTCGCCACCGCGCGGAGATCCTCGATACGGCCGTTGGTGCAGGAGCCGATGAAGACCCGGTCGAGTTTGATGTCGGTGATCCTGGTGCCGGGCTTGAGCCCCATGTAATTCAGTGCGCGATGTTTCGACAGCCGCTTGGCTTCATCGGCAATCTGATCGGGATCGGGCACCACCCCTGAGATCGACACCACGTCTTCCGGCGAGGTGCCCCAGGTCACGATCGGCGGCAGTTTTGCGGCATCGAGCCGGATCTCGTGATCGAAATGCGCGCCCTCATCGCTTCTAAGCGTGTCCCAGTAGCGCATCGCGGCGTCCCACGCCGCCCCCTTCGGGGCCTTTGGCCGGCCTTTCAGAAATTCAAACGCCTTCTCATCCGCCGCCACCAGACCAGCGCGGGCGCCGCCCTCGATGGACATGTTGCAGACGGTCATGCGGCCCTCCATCGAGAGCGCACGAATGGCCTCGCCGGCATATTCCAGCACATAGCCGGTGCCGCCGGCGGTGCCGATCTCGCCGATGATCGCGAGGATGATGTCCTTGCCGGTGACGCCCGCGGGTAATTTGCCATCGACGATGGCGCGCATGTTCCTGGCTTTTTTCTGGATCAGCGTTTGGGTAGCCAGCACGTGCTCGACCTCCGAGGTGCCGATGCCATGCGCCAGCGCGCCGAACGCGCCATGGGTCGAGGTATGACTGTCGCCGCAAACGATGGTGGTGCCGGGCAGCGTGAAGCCCTGCTCGGGACCGATGACGTGCACGATGCCCTGACGCCTGTCGAACTCGTTGTAGTATTCGATGCCGAATTCCCTGGCGTTCTCTTCCATGACCCGCATCTGCTCGATGCTTTCCGGGTCCGGATTGGGTTTGGAGCGATCGGTGGTCGGGACATTGTGATCGACCACAGCAAGAGTCTTCTCCGGTGCGCGAACCTTGCGTCCGGTGGCGCGCAACCCCTCGAACGCCTGCGGCGATGTCACCTCATGGACCAGATGGCGATCGATATAGAGCAGGCAGGTGCCGTCGTCGGCTTCGTGAACCAGGTGGTCGTTCCAGATCTTGTCGTACAGCGTGGTCGGTTTGGACATGAGCGTCAGGCCTTGAATCGCGATTGAAGTCTAAATGCAACCGCTCGCGGCGGGTTGCGCGGCGCTATGCCTCAAACGGCGAGAGCGGCGGTCGTCAGCCGACCGAAGAAGCGCCATGGCAGCCGACTACGATCATCGAGAACGACGCGAGAGGCGATTGGCTGGCGGTCTGGAAACATTGCAGCATTATAGCACAGCGGGGAATGCCCGTGTAGCTCGTCATGCCCGGCCTTGTGCCGGGCATCCACGTACTTCGGCGCAGCTACCCTAGAAAGGCGTGGATGGCCGGGACGTCTGGCGCGAAGACGCGCTTCGCGCTTTTGCCCGGCCATGACGGAGGTTGAACTACCGCATCCGGAATGACGATAAATTATTCGCCGACGACCGCGGCGCGCTCGGTCTTTTCGACGATGCGGGCCGACTTGCCGCGCAGATTGCGCAGGTAATACAGCTTGGCGCGGCGCACCTTGCCGCGTCGCACCACCTTGATCGAGTCGATCATCGGCGACATCACCGGGAATACGCGTTCCACACCCTCGCCATAGGAAATCTTGCGGACCGTGAAGCTTTCGTTGAGCCCGGAACCGGATCGGCCGATGCAGACACCTTCATAGGCCTGCACGCGGGAGCGATCGCCTTCCACCACCTTGACGTTGACGATCAGGGTGTCGCCCGGTCCGAATTCCGGAATTGCCTTGCCGGCGGACAACTTTTCGAACTGCTCTTTTTCCAGCTCTTGAATGAGGTTCATCGAAAATCTCCATCGGCGGCGCGCCCTGGCCGCCGAGGCGTGGGCTGCGCGAGTGTTCGTTCATGCTGTGGCGCGTGTTCCGCAAAGCTGGACCCCGGTTTTGCGGAAGACGCGCAGCTTAATACAATCGAGCAGTTCCTTGCGGCCGGATGCCACTTTGCCGGAAATGCTGGCTGCGCGGATTTGGCGCTCGTATACGGCAACGGCAGCGGCTTGTCACGCTTCCCGGGGGCTTTTTGGGCGTTTTTGCTCACTTAAGGGGTCCCGCCACAGATCGGGCCGCCTCGCTCGGGTCAGGGCCTCGGCCTCGGCCCGCCGCCAAGCTGCGACCCGGGCATGGTCACCCGACAGCAGGACCTCCGGGATCGTTTGGCCCTCGAACTCCTGAGGGCGGGTATATTGCGGGTACTCCAATAAACCCTCCGAAAAGCTCTCCTCGGCCCCTGAAGCGAGCTTTCCCATGACCCCGGGCAATAGCCGCACGCAGGCATCGATCACCGCCATGGCCGCGATTTCCCCGCCGGAAAGCACGTAATCGCCAATCGAGACCTCCTCGAGCGCGCGCGCCTCGATCACCCGCTGGTCGACGCCTTCAAACCGGGCGCACACGATCAACGGCCCGGGCCCGGCGGCGAGTTCCATCACTCGGGACTGGGTCAATGGCCGACCGCGCGGGCTCATCAGCAGCCGCGGGCGATCAGGGGTAATATCCGCCGCGTCGATGGCGGAGGCCAGCACGTCGGCGCGCAGCACCATCCCGGGCCCGCCACCGGCCGGGGTGTCGTCGACGCTGCGGTGGCGGTCCGTGGCCGCCTCCCTGATGTCGCGCGCCTCCAGTGACCAGACGCCAGAGCTCAGCGCCTTGCCCGCAAGGCTCACGCCCAGCGGACCGGGAAACATCTCGGGAAACAGCGTGAGAACAGTCGCGCGCCAAGGTGTGCGAATGTCGGCCATGTCAGTCATTCCGTTATCCCGGCCTTTGAGCCGGGACCCATTACCACTGATGTCGGCTTTGTAGGAAGCTGGCGCTGTTGCCCAGGGCGTGTACTCACCGATCCAGAACGCTCACACACTTGGCGGTGTCGGCATTTCCCTCGCAACCAGACATCCGGGCTGGTGTTGGGTACGTCCGCTTCGTGACCAGAAGCTGACTCACGCATCGCCGCAAAATGACATGCTTGAATTCTTGGTGCTTCATTCGAGCAACGCGTCGGCGCCCAGGATCATTCCGCGCGGTATTTCGAGCCCGAGCGCCTTGGCCGTTTTGAGGTTGACGACCATCTCTAGCTTGGTTGGCTGCTCGACCGGCAGGTCTGCCGGCTTCACCCCCTTCAGGATCTTGTCCACATAAACCGCAACCCGCACAGAGACATCATCCAGGACGGGTCCGTAGCTCATCAGCCCGCCCGCTTCCGCGTACATCTTCCAGCCATAGATCGACGGGAGGCGGCGCCGTAATGCAAACCCAACGATCTTTTCGCGGTTGAAATTCTTGAGCGCGTCGGGAAACGCGATTAGCCCGTCACACTTGCCCTGCGCGATCGCGGCGAATGCCGGCTCGAAGTCGTCATCGCTCCCGACCTCGAAATGCTCGATGGCAAGCCCGAGCGCGCGCGCCGCCTCACGCGTTGCTCTCAGTTCCGACGCCTCGCCGGGATGCGAGAGATTGGAGAGAACCGCCACGCGAGTCATGGTCGGCATGGCTTCCTTTAGGAGGTCGACGCGCTTCATCGAAAGGTCGAGCGAGAGGAGTGAAACGCCTGTGACGTTGCCGCAAGCTCGCGACGATGCCGGCGTCCACCGGATCGCCGCTGAACAGGAACACCACCGAAACCGATACGGCACCCGGTCGCCAAGTCCGGAAAGCGGGGCCGCCAGCGACGATGACGTCGACTTGCGCACGCAGCAATTCGTCGGCCAACGCGGGGAATTTGTTGTAATCCCGCCCAGCGTAGCGAGCCTCGAGGACGAAGTCGCGGCCCTCGCCATAGCCGACAACACCCATTCCCCTAATGAAGCTCTCAAGAAAGATGTCGGGCGGGGAGCTGGATGACAGATATCCAATCCGCGCCGGCTTTGCGCGCCGTTGCGCGCGGGCCGCGAGCGGCCAAGCTGTCGCCGCACCCCCGATAAGCGATATGAACTCGCGACGATGCATGTATCCGCCCAGGAGCTGAATATAGCAGGCTTCGACCTACTTGGTTACTAAAACACCAGCGGGTCCCGGCTTGTTTCCCGCCGGACTGCGAATTTCCGCTTCGAGTCAAAACCAGACCTCAGGGCCTATATTTTATGTCACCTCTTCCGCAATAGCGGACATTGGAGAGGGCAGTAGTTGCGTCCGCTGGTGCCCAACAGCGGACAATCTCTCTAGTCTCCTGTACTTGCCTACCTCGCTTCTTGGCATGACAATGGACCTATCCGTCGTCCGGGGGCATCGCCATGGCCGGGGAAACATCCGGATACGTCGGCAACGTACCGCAGCACTACGACCAAAACTTGGGACCGCTGCTGTTTAGCGATTATGCCGCGGATCTCGCCCGTCGCATCGCCACGCTGAACCCGCGGCGGGTGCTGGAGACCGCGGCCGGCACCGGCATCGTCACGCGCGCGCTGCGCGATGCGCTGCCTGCGAACGCGAACCTGACGGCGACCGACCTCAACGCGCCGATGCTCGACATCGCGGCCACAAAATTCCGCCCCAGCGAGGCCGTCGAATTCCGCACCGCCGATGCCACGGCGCTGCCCTTCGCCGATGCGAGCTTCGACGCGA
>VAZS01000382.1 GCA_005884855.1 Alphaproteobacteria bacterium
AGGCGGGGAAAGTCCCGCCGCAGCGCGTCGGCCTGTGCTTTGAGGAAATCTCCGGAAATGTCCACGGGAACGTAGGCCGCGAAGGCGCATTCGTTCAGAAGCAGCCGAACCTTGGTGGTCGCCCCGGCGCCAAATTCGACCAGCGCGGCTCCGTTCGGCACGAACGCAGCTATCGCGCTGCCCCGCTCGCGCAGAATCCCGAGTTCGGTGCGCGTCGGGTAGTATTCCGGGAGCAGCGTGATCTGTTCGAACAGTTCCGAACCTGCCGCGTCATAGAAATACTTCGGCGGCAGCCGTTTCGGATGCTGCGACAGCCCATCCACTACGTCTCTGGCAAGGGCCGAGGTTTGCTCCTCGAATCGATGCGCTTTGGCCAAAGCGGGGCCGTGGACATTCATTGCAGTCTCCTGAAGGCGTTTTCGGCGCGCTTGAATTGGCTAGATCACGTGTCGTAGTCGGCGAGTCGCAGTCCTGTGAATTGCCAGCGATGATGCGGATAAAAGAAGTTACGGTAGGTAAGACGGCTGTGGCCGGCGGGCGTTGCAAGCGAGGAGCCGCGCAGCACCAATTGGTTGATCATGAATTTGCCATTGTACTCGCCGAGCGCGCCCTCAATGGCCCGGTAACCGGGGTAGGGGGCGTACGCGCTGCGGGTCCATTGCCATACGATCCCGAACGCGTTGTTAAGATGCCGGCCTCGCGCGGCGACTTCCCATTCCATTTCGGTCGGCAGATGCTTGCCGCTCCAGCGCGCAAAGGCGTCCGCCTCATAATAACTGACGTGGCAAACCGGAGCGCCCGGATCGAGGGGCTTCAGTCCAGCCAAGGTCATGACCTGCCATTCGCCGTCGATCTCGCGCCAGTGGCCCGGCGCAACCCATCCTTCATTGCTGAGTGTCGCAAACCCATCCATGAGCCAGAGCGTGGGCTTGGAATAGCCGCCGTCTTTCATGAAGGCGAGCCACTCGGCGTTAGTGACGAGATTGCGCGCCAGCTTCACCGGGCCGACCAGCGCACGATGCGCGGGTTTCTCGTTGTCGAAATGAAAGCTGTCGTCGCTCTGTCCGACAGTATGGATCCCCTCGCTGAGCGTGATCCAGTCGTCACCAGTTCGCGTTGAAGCCGGAGGTGTCCAACTTGGATCGTAGGCGGGCGGGATGGGGTTTTGCGCGAATGCGTGGAGTATATCGGTCAGCATCAATTCCTGATGTTGCTGCTCGTGATTGAGACCGACCTCGACCAGCGGCGCGATTTTGGCGAGCGCACGCTCGCTGGTCTCTTGAAAGAGTCTCACCACAGCGGCATCGACATGGCGGCGGTATTCAGTGATCTCACCGGCGCCGGGACGGGTCAGGTGACCTCGTTGATGGCGGGCGTGGCGCGGACCGGCGCTGACATAGTAGGAATTGAATAGGTACGCATAATCCGGATGAAACGGCTTGTAGCCTGTGCAGTGCTGGCCGAGCAGGAATTGCTCGAAGAACCAGGTGGTGTGGGCGCGGTGCCATTTCGCCGGGCTCGCATCCGGCATCGATTGGATCAACTGATCCTCTGGCGTCAGCGGGGCAGTGCGGCGCTCAGTTTCGCTCCGGACCGCCATATAAGCGTCCACCAGATCCTGGGCCAGGCTGCCGGAATCGGAGAACAATGACGCGCAGGGGTCGGCCTTCCCGGCCGCGGCGGATGCTGGTTTCGTCACGATAATCTCCGGTTCGAGAGAACGTTGCTCTGGCCAACGGGTTCCCCGAGAACAGTCTGTCCTAGATAGGGGCTTCAGCCCGGGATAAAAGCCTCCGCCGGGTATCATGAAGGTGCGAGCAGGCTACCGGTTCGCCTTTGGGAGCGGCCTCTCAGTTTTCCCTGCATGCCAGCTCCCCGCCATTTTACTTTGGACACACAATGGTTTGGAGGTACATATTTGACAGCGTCGGGTTGAACGGGCCGATGCCGGCCCGCATATGAGAGTTGGGTCTTACGAGCTGATGCCGGCCCGTAAAACCATGGCACCAGGGGCTGTGCCCAAAAGGAAACGAATATGAGCATCGAGCAATTCATCGAAAACGAAGTGAAGTCGAACGACGTCGTGCTGTTTATGAAGGGGACCCCGCAATTTCCGCAGTGCGGTTTTTCCGGACAGGTGGTGCAAATCCTCGATCACATCGGGGTCGGTTATAAGGGTCTCAACGTTCTGGAATCCGCCGACCTGCGCAACGGTATCAAGACCTATTCCAACTGGCCGACCATCCCGCAGCTTTACGTCAAGGGCGAGTTCGTCGGCGGCTGCGACATCATCCGCGAGATGTTCCAGGCTGGCGAGCTGCAGCAGCTGCTGGCTGACAAGGGCGTCACGGTTAGCGCGCCCGCATCCGCCTGAACTTGGCTGCGCGCCAGCTCGGAACGGCGCGGCTTGAAGTTATCGTCGCCGATATCACCACGTTGAGCGTGGATGCAATCGTCAACGCCGCCAATCGCTCCCTGCTCGGCGGCGGCGGCGTCGATGGCGCGATCCATCGCGCGGCCGGCCCGGAGCTTCTCGCGGAATGCCGCACGCTTGGTGGCTGCGAGACCGGCGGCGCTAAAATCACCAGCGGATATCGATTGCCGGCACGGCATGTGATTCATGCCGTCGGCCCGGTCTGGCACTCCGGACGTCAGGGGGAAGATTTAGCGTTGGCGTCGTGCTACGCGCGCGCGATCGAGCTTTGCCAGACCCACGGTCTCGCTTCGGTTGCTTTTCCTGCCATCTCTACGGGAGTTTACAGCTTTCCCGCCGATCGCGCCGCACGCATCGCGGTCTCCTCGACAGTCGCCGCGCTGCAAGCGGCCCCCGCAGTCCGCAGGGTCGTCTTCTGCTGCTTTTCCAACGAGAGCGCGCTACTGCATTCCAACGCGCTGGCGGAATTCGGCAGCCCTTGTGCCGATTGAGCCGCCCGCTAAACTTAACGCATCCCGGGCGCTCAAGAAGTGATCCCATGAGGCGATCGAGGACTGAAGGCTCGAAACGCCGGCGCTGTGTCGCGACGGCGCTTGCGTTTGGGATCGTGGCTCTCGCGCTGGGATGCGCTGGCCCGGGCCGTGCCGAGACGCAGCTTGCTCCTTTTGAAAGTTTTTCGTCCGCGAAATTGCAGCGCGTCGGCGATTTGATCCGCCAGGAAATTGCGGCCGGCAAGATGCCGGGGGCCATCATTCTGATCCAGCAGCACGGCCATCCCGTTTACTTCGAATGCTTCGGTGTGCGGGATCTCGAAAGCAGGCATCCGATGACGCCGGACAGCATCTTTCGCATTTATTCGATGTCGAAGCCGATCACGTCAGTCGCCGCGATGATGCTAGTGGAGGATGGCAAGCTCGCGCTTGAGGATCCCGTTGGAAAATATATTCCGGCCTTTGCCGACGTAAAAGTCGGCATCGAAAAAATGGATGAAAACGGCAAGTCGGTGCTTGTGCTGGAGCCGCTAGCGCGCCCGATCACGATAAAAGACCTGCTGCGCCACACCTCGGGCCTCACCTATGGCTTCTATGGTGACACCCTGGTGCGGAAACTTTATACGAATTCCGGTTTGTTCGAGGACGATCCCGACAACGCCGCGTTCGCCGAGCGGATCGCGAAACTGCCGCTGGCCGAGCAGCCGGCAACGCGGTGGGATTATGGCCATTCGACCGATGTGCTCGGCCACGTCATCGAGGTTATATCCGGCCAGACGCTTTATGAGTTCGAAAAACAACGGCTGCTCGATCCACTCGGGATGAGCGAAACCGCTTTCTTTGTCGCCGATCCAGCCCTGCGGCTCCGCATCGCCCAGCCGGTGCCGGATGATCCTTTTGACCGGCCGTTAGCCGGTATCAAGGACCCGACCGTGCCGAGGCGCTGGGAATCCGGCGGCGCTGGCATGGTCGCGACCATCGGGGACTACGCCCGTTTCGCGCAAATGCTGCTGAACGGAGGTACGCTGGAGGGCCGGCGTTATCTGAAGCCCGAAACCATTGCGCTGATGGTGTCCGACCACATTGGGCCGGAAACCAAAATCGTTCTCGACCAGTTCTATTTTCCCGGCGCGACCAGCGGATTCGGTCTTGGCTTTGCGGTGCGCACCTCGGTACCTGCCAATACTTCGTGGCCGCTCGGCGAATATCGGTGGGATGGCGTCGCCGGGACGTTCTTTTTCATCGATCCGCGCGACGATATGTTTGCGATCTTGTTGATCCAGGCGCCGTCGCAGGCCGGACGAATTCAACTGCCGCTGAAGACGCTGATCTATGACGCGCTAGGGAAGTAACCGCGGTGCCATCACGCCTTACGCGCTTCTCGCGATGTCGCGTACCAATCCTACCGTCTCCTCAATCATCTCGCCGCTGACATCGAGATGGGTGCAGGCCCTGATTCGGCCGTCCATCATCGCGAGAAGCACGCCGCGCTCGCGCAGACGTTCGATCATCTTGTCACCGCTGACGCCTGCGCCATCAGGTTGGAAGAAGACCAGATTCGTTTCGGGCTGCTGAACCTCCATTCCATTGATTTGCATCAGCCCGCGCGCCAGCGCCCGGGCGTTGGCGTGATCGTCCGCGAGACGGTCAACGTGGTGGTCCAGTGCATAGACGCATGCGGCGGCACAAACGCCGGCCTGACGCATGGAGCCGCCCAGCCGTTGTTTCCAGCGCCAGACCTCGTCGATAAATTCCCGCGAGCCCGCCATGGCCGCTCCGACTGGCGCACCCAATCCTTTGGAAAAATCGATCCAGGCGGAATCCCAGCCCATCGCCATGTCGCGGGCGCTGATGCCGGTGGAGACGCATGCGTTCAAGAGCCGAGCGCCGTCCATGTGGGTAGCAAGTCCATTGGTCTTTGCTATTTCCGCGACCTCATCGAGAGCGGCTTTCTTCCAGATCGTGCCGCCACCGATGTTGGCGGTTTGCTCGACGCTGACTACCGTCTGCGGCGGCTGATACCGACTGCGCGGGTGAAGCGCCCTGCGGAAAGTATCGGGCGAAAATTGCCCATCGGCGCCGGGCAACGGCGTGATCTGGAATCCGCCCAGCGCAGCATGGGCGCCGCCTTCGCGAGCAATGATATGAGCGGTCTCGTGCGCCAGGATCTCGTCGCCGCGCCGGCAATGCGTCAGCGTCGCCGCGATATTGCACATCGTGCCGGACGGCATGAAAACGGCGGCCTGCTTGCCGAGCAATTCGGCCACGCGTTCACAAAGTAGATTCACGGTCGGGTCGTCGCCAATCTGTTCGTCGCCGACCTCCGCGCGCGCGATCGCCTCGCGCATCGCAGGCGTGGGGCGGGTCTGGGTGTCCGACAATAGGTTGATGCGGACAGGGGTTGCCCGGGCGTCGCGCGGGGTGGGGGTGTAGGTCATTCCGAACTCTCGCAGGTCACGATGTCACGGCCGGGCAATAGCGCGAAGCCGCTGCTCGCGCCAGACGTTCCGGGCATGGCAAAACCAAAAAAGGCCCCGGCAAAACCGGGGCCTTGATATCTGGGAACGCGGCTGATGAAATCAGCGCGAATAGAATTCCACAATAAGATGCGGCTCCATCTGCACCGCGAACGGCACATCGGAGAGAGCAGGGATGCGAGTGAACTTCGCAGTCATCTTGGAGTGATCGACCTCAAGGAAATCGGGCACGTCGCGCTCGGCGAGCTGGTTTGCTTCCAGAACCACGGTGAGCTGCTTCGAGGATTCCTTGACCTCGACCACGTCGCCGACCTTCAGCTTATAGCTTGAGATGTTGACGCGGCGGCCGTTCACCTTGATGTGGCCGTGATTTATGAATTGGCGCGCGGCGAACATCGTGGCCACGAATTTGGCGCGATAGACAACGGTATCGAGACGGCGCTCGAGCAGACCGATCAGGTTCTCGCCGGTGTCGCCCTTCATCCGGCCAGCTTCGACATAGATGCCGTGAAACTGGCGCTCGCTGATGTTGGCGTAATAGCCTTTGAGCTTCTGTTTGGCGCGCAGCTGCACGCCGAAGTCGGAGAGCTTGCCCTTGCGGCGCTGGCCATGTTGGCCAGGCCCGTATTCCCTGCGGTTGACCGGGCTCTTCGGGCGACCCCAGATGTTCTGGCCCAAACGGCGATCGATCTTGTATTTGGCCTCACTGCGCTTTGTCATCGCGTCCTCGTTGTAAAAGTTTCAGTTTGAGGAGACGCGCCCTCCTGTGCGCCGGAAACTTCCCGGAGCCGACAGGTCCAATCCTTAAGCTTGAAGGGAGGGACCACGGGTCGCGAAACGCATCGCGGGCCGAAACCGGCCCGCGAGCAGGCGGGTTCTAGGCAGAAAGCGCCGCCCTGTCAACGAAAAGGCCCTTTTTTTGGGGTCATTCCGGGATAGTCCGTAGGACCAGGCCCGGAATCACCAGATTACGGGTTCGATGCATCAGATTACGGGTTCGATGCATCGCATCGCTCCGGGATGACGGCTATTGCCCTCAGGTCGCGACCGCCCGAACGGGTTTGGGTTCGAGCTGTAGCCGGCTGGCACGCAATTCGGCAGCGATCTCCCCGTTCAGCACGGCTTCCAGCCGGGTCAGGATGTTCGCCATCAGGGCCGCATCGGTGATGCGGTGGTCCCAGCGGATCACGACATCGATGGTTTGGTCCTGCTCCACCACGCCATAGCTGAGGATGTACGGCCCAGGGCTCAGCGCATGAAGTTCGCCCGCCCCATACGCCGCAATCGACGTCACGCCGAAATTGCCGAACCAATTGGCGCGCTGGCGCCCGAAATTGAGGCCGACCGACCAGAAGAGCCGGCGAATGGGGAACGGCAGTCTGGTTACCCGCAATATCTTCCGAAACGCCGGCACTTTCTCGATGGGGGCCTGCTTTGCGTGCCGGATCTGCGAGTCGATTTCGGTCAGCGTTAACGCGTCCGCCGCCGCCACTTTCTGCGGCAGCACGCAATCCTGTCCCTCTTCAAGGCGCGCGATGGCAATCATGGCCACGCTGCGCGGCATCTCATAAAAGCTCGGCCGCGGCCATTTGGCGTACAGCGTGCGCAGGATCGGCTGCTCTTTTGCGACCAGCGAGAATGCTTTGACAAAAATCGCAGCCCAGCCGGGCGGCTGTGCCACCAGGGCGCGGGCGCCTGACAGTTCACAGATGTTGAGCGACCGTCGTAGCGAGACAAAAGGCACGCGGATCGATGCATGCATGAGATCGGCAACGAGGCGGCGCGGCATTGATATTTTTCGAACCGTTCCGCGCATTTTTTCCATCAATTTCCCGCATCTAAAAAGGGCGACTCGGCCATCCCGCAACCGCTGATCTAGCACGAATTGGACCGGCTGAAGGCCAGATGGTTCTGCTTTACGGGCCGGGAGAGGCCAGCGGCTTGGGTCCGTCCGCTACGTAAATCTCGAGTACTTTCAACGGTGTTGCGACGAGCCGACCGGCACCGAACAGGAACCCACGCACTTTTTTCCGCTAAGCAGCCAGAGTAGCAGCGCCGAACCCATCCGCAAAGCTCGCCGGGCGCCCCCCGTCAAGTCGGACAACGCGCCTCGCTCAGCGCTTGATCCCCTCGAGACTCGCGGAGATGCCGCGCTGAAACAGCGACCAATCGAAGCCCAATGCTAGCGCGAGATAGCCGCGGTCGATCATCTGATTAGCTTGCTCGGCGGTTCGCGCCACTCCGCCGATCGGGATGCCGCTCCTCATGATGCCGGCCTCCGCGCGCGTCATCAGAGCCTGGACTTCGGGATCATCGATCCGACCGCGCTTGTCGATGCTAGTGGCGAGGTCGCCAGGTCCGATCACGGCGAGGTCGATGCCGGGCACAGCCATGATCTCATCGATGCGCTCAACCGCCTCGATGTGCTCGATTGTTACCATGCAGATCATGTCTTGGTCGGCACTCGCCATGTATTCGGGCATCGAAACGCCCCAGCGAAACGGCGCGTGGAATGGACCCCAGAGCCGATCGCCGCGCGGCGGATAGCGCACGCTGCGCACCGCCTTTTCGGCATCGGCGCGGCTGCAGATCATTGGGAAATTGATGCCGAGCGCGCCGATATCCATTGGCGCTTTCGCCAGCCACGGTTCATTGGCGGCGATCCGCGCCAGCGGCACGCACTGCGTTCCCGCCGTGGCCGTTATCATCGCGTGCGCGGACCCAAGATCGATCGGACCGTGCTCGAGATCGACGATGATCCAGTCGAGCCCCGAACGCGCCATGATCTGCACCGTCTGTATGCTGGGAATGGTCGCAATAGCGCCGAAGGTGGGACGTCCCTTCCGCCATTCCTCGCGCAATCGGTTGAGGGGGGCGGGCGTCGCGGGCGTCAAATGGATGCTCCGTCTGCGTAGAGAGATGGCGGCTTGGAAGCTAGCAGGCAGCGAGAGGCCGAAAAGGTCAACAGCGATTCACGCCGGAACGCGGCCGCCGAAAAATGGCACCAAAGCGCGGCTCAGGCCATGAGGCCGTCCGGAAGTGAAAATCATTTCGGCCCCGGCATAGTCGGTCTCGCCTCCGGGCGGCCCGAGCAAATCCGCTACACGCCGGGCAATCGCGGGCGCCGGATCAATCCAGTCCACCGGCCATGGAGCCAACCGGGTCAGGCGGTCCATCAGCAGCGGGTAGTGCGTACAGGCGAGTACCACTGTGTCGGTGCGCGCTGAAGGCTCTTTTCCGAGAAAACATGGCGCGACTTCAGCCGATATCTCGAGATCGCTCACCTCGATCCCGCTCAATGCCGCCTCCGCAAGCGAGGCGAGTTCGCCTGAGCCCACCAGCGTCACTTCGCAGCCTTGTGCGAAGTCTCGGATCAGACCCTGAGTATATTCGCGCTTGACGGTGCCTTTGGTGCCGAGCACGGAAACGCGTTTGGTTTTTGAATTCGCGCAGGCAGGCTTTATGGCCGGCACCGTGCCGACGAACGGCACTTTGTAACGCTCGCGAAGATGCGACATCACCAGAGTAGAGGCGGTGTTGCATGCGATCACGACGAGGTCGGGGGAGTGGGTCGCGATCAACTCGCCGATCAGCGGTACCACCCGGACGACGATCTGGTCCTCGCTGTGATGGCCGTATGGAAAGAACGCGTCGTCTGCGACGTAAATATAATGTGCGTCAGGCCGCGCCTTGACGATCTCACGCATTGCCGGCATCTCGGGGACAATGCGATCTCCTGGGCGGACATCGCCCTCCGATATCACGATGCTCATGACGCCGGCCTTGCGAATTGGATTGCCCTCGGCGTCCTGATCCAGGGTTGCCGCCAACAATCCCTTCTGAAACTTGTCGATCTGGATGCAGGGATTGCGCAGCCCGGTGATCTCGACGACCGCAGTCGCACCGACATGCAGCCGGGTGCCCGTCGGCAACGCCAGCAGATCAAGTCCTGACGTCGTGATGTTCTCGCCGAGCTCGCCCGGCCCAACCCTAAAGCCCTCGGCGCGCAATTCGTCGAACAATTCGGTGTGGATGAGGTGCACCTGTCGCAAATTGGGCTGAGTCGGATCCTTGCGCACACGCGAGCGATGCCTGACGCTCGCGCCGATGTGCGCATCGCCGGCGACACCTAATCCGCGGAGCAGGCGAACGCTCATGCTCGGCAGCTTGCTGAAGTGATGTCCGGCGCGCAAGCTGACGGCGACGACGTTGGGCATGATCGGCTGCGCTCAGCTCTCGCCGAATACACGCTTGAAGATCGTGTCGACATGCTTGAAATGGTAGCCGAGGTCGAACTGCTCGGATATTTCGGCGTCGGTCAGGTATTTTCTCACCTCGGCGTCTTTCTTCAACAGCGTTTGGAAATCGCCTTCGCCGCGCCATACCGGCATCGCGTTACGCTGCACGAGCTTGTAGGCATCTTCACGGCTGGCGCCCTTTTGTGTCAGCGCGATCAAAAGCCGCTGCGAGTGAATGAGGCCGCCGAGCCGGTCGAGATTCTTCATCATGTTCTCGGGATAGATCAGCAGTTTCTCGATGAGGCCGGCGAGGCGGTTCAGCGCGAAGTCAAGCGTCACCGTCGCGTCCGGCGCCATCATCCGCTCGGCCGAGGAGTGCGAGATATCGCGCTCATGCCACAACACGACATTCTCCATGGCCGGTGTCACATAGGCGCGAACCATGCGCGCGAGACCGGTGAGATTCTCCGATAGCACCGGATTGCGCTTGTGCGGCATTGCCGAGGAGCCCTTCTGGCCCTCGGAGAAGAACTCCTCGGCCTCCAGAACCTCGGTACGCTGCAGGTGGCGGATCTCGGTCGCCAGACGCTCGACCGAGGACGCGATCACGCCGAGCGTTGCAAAATACATCGCGTGACGGTCGCGCGGGATCACTTGCGTGGAAATCGGCTCGGGCACCAGCCCCATGGCTTTGGCG
This sequence comes from Alphaproteobacteria bacterium, assembly GCA_005884855.1. Classification (GTDB taxonomy): domain Bacteria; phylum Pseudomonadota; class Alphaproteobacteria; order Rhizobiales; family Xanthobacteraceae; genus Bradyrhizobium. The sequence continues at coordinate 10,338 of VAZS01000382.1, forward strand.
ACATGTGCTTCTACACGCGGATCGATCTGGGCAAAGCTGCCTACTGCGCCGGAAATCGCACAGGTCGCGACTTCCTTGCGCGCGGCAACCAGCCGTTCGCGAGCCCGAGTGAATTCCGCGTAGGCATAGGCGAGCTTCAGTCCGAACGTGACCGGCTCGGCATGGATGCCATGGGAGCGGCCGATGGTCGGCGCCATTTTGTACTCGAAGGCGCGCTTCTTCAGGGCCTTGAGCACCTTGTCGATGTCGTCGACCAGCAAGTCCGCGGCGCGGGTCAGTTGCACGTTCAGGCATGTGTCGAGCACGTCGGAGGAGGTCATTCCCTGATGCACGAATCGCGCTTCGGGTCCCACGACTTCCGCCAGATGAGTGAGAAAGGCGATCACGTCGTGCTTGGTTTCGCGCTCGATCTCATCGATCCTGGCCACGTCG
>VAZS01000383.1 GCA_005884855.1 Alphaproteobacteria bacterium
TGCTGTTTCAGTTTCCGAATTTTACCGATTTGCTTAAGACCGTGGGCGTCAAGGTCGAGGAAGTGAAGTCTTCCCCGCTGAAAGCCGCCCCCAACGGCTACGAACCGACCAGTGCGGAAGCGCGTGCGGCACTCGATGCGCTGGTGAAAGATTCCTATGCATGGTTTCGCGGTATCGTGAAGGAACGGCGCAGCATGGATGACGGCTTGCTCGAAAAGGTCGCGGACGGACGGGTGTTCACCGGCCATCAGGCGCTCGATTTGAAGCTGGTCGATGAGCTTGGCGACGAGAAAACCGCGGTCGCCTGGCTGGTGGGCCAGAAGGGCGTCAAGAGCGGTCTGCCGGTGCGCGACTACAAGCTGACGCCGCGGTTCGGGGACCTGACCTTTCTGCGCACGGCGGCTTCGATTACGCTCGATGTGCTCGGTCTGAGCTCGATTGCACGCCAAATCGAGCAGGCCGGCGTCACGCAAGCCGTCGATCGTTTGAGCCTCGATGGCATGCTGGCGTTGTGGCAGCCCGCGGGCGCCAATTAAGCGGCCTAAGTCCGGTTTCCGCCCCTTCGTCCCGCTTGGCGGGATTGGCACGCGACCCGGTCGCGCCGTTTGCCAGCGATTTCGCGCTGCCCAAATTTGATTTAGCGTCTTGACAGATCAAGGCATTTTCACGGAAATGCATGTCCGCAGCGTTCCCGGGTCCCAGTCTCGATGATTAAATCCGAACTCGTTCAGCGTATCGCCGAGCACAACCCGCATCTCTATCAGCGGGATGTCGAGAACATTGTAAACGCGATCCTCGACGAGATCGTCGCGGCCCTGGCCCGGGGCGACCGGGTTGAGCTACGCGGGTTCGGGGCGTTCTCGGTCAAGCACCGTCCGGCCCGCGCCGGACGCAATCCTCGAACCGGCGCGCATGTGCCGGTTGATCAGAAGAGCGTCCCGTTTTTCAAAACGGGCAAGGAAATGCGCGAACGGCTGAACCGGGACGACGGAGCTCCCGAGACCGGCGCTTGAAGCATTTTTGATCGCCGGTCGTCTGGTCGCAGCAGCCGTAGTTTCGGACGGCCGGTCTCCAGCAGGCGAGAGGGATCATGCGCAAATTTTTCAAGGCTTTGGTGTTGATCCCGCTCGGCCTGTTATTTGTTGTGTTCGCGGTCGCCAACCGGCATCTGGTGACGGTGTCGTTCGACCCGTTCAATTCGACCGATCCGTCACTTGCCATCACACTGCCGCTGTTCGTCGTCCTCATCGTTGTGGCGATTGCGGGCGTAGTGGCGGGCGGCACCGCGACCTGGTTCCGGCAGCGTCACTGGAGACGGGCCGCGCGCCAGCACGAGGCCGATGCGCGGCAGGCGCGCTCGCAATTGGCCGATCTGCGGGCGGGCGCCGCTCCCGCATGGACTGATCCGAAACGCCTGCCGGCGTCCTCGCGGGTCGACCTATATGGGTCGACCGGGCGAGACAAGCAGGGTGCGACGTTGTAGAACGCGCCGCAAGCCGTATCGCTGGTCCGGCCCATTGCAATCGCTCGAACCCGAACCCTTAAGCATGTCCCTGATCGTCAAAATTTGCGGCCTGTCCACGCGCGAGACCCTCGAGGTCGCGCTGGATGCCGGCGCCGATATGGTCGGCTTCGTTTTCTTCCCGCCATCGCCCCGGCATCTGAGCCTTGAGACCGCGCGTGAGCTCGGTCAGCGGACCAAGCGCCGCGCGGCAAAAGTCGCGCTCACGGTCGATGCCGATGATGCGACGATCGCCAACATCGTCGAGGCGCTGCAGCCGGACATTTTGCAGTTGCACGGCAGTGAAAATCCGCAACGGCTGCGCGACATCAAGCGGAAATTTGGATTGCCGCTGATAAAGGTGATTGCGGTCGAGACCGCAGCCGATCTGGCGTCGTTGCCCGCTTACGTTGACATCGCCGACCACATCCTGTTCGACGCCCGCGCGCCTGAGGAAGCCACCCGTCCCGGCGGTCTCGGCGCGGTGTTCGATTGGCGCCTGCTGGAAAAACTCGATCTGAAGCTGCCGTTCATGGTGTCCGGCGGCCTCGACGCAGAGAATATTGCGCAGGCCCTTCACCTCAGCCGCGCCGGCGGAGTAGATGTCTCCTCGGGTGTGGAGCGCTCGCCCGGTATCAAGGACCCCGAAATGATCCGCGCGTTCATTCGCGCGGCGCGCGCAACAGAAGAGCTGATGGTTCGATGAATTCAGCGTTGCCCAATTCGTTCCGCAGCGGTCCCGATGAACGCGGGCATTTCGGCATTTTTGGCGGCCGCTTTGTCGCGGAAACGCTGATGCCTTTGATCCTGGACCTGGAAAAGGCTTATGCCGAGGCCAAGGCCGATCCGGCGTTTCAGGCCGAAATGGATGGCTACCTCAAGCACTATGTTGGCCGGCCCTCGCCGCTGTATTTCGCCGAGCGCCTGACTGAGCACCTCGGTGGCGCAAAAATCTATTTCAAGCGCGAGGAGTTGAACCACACCGGCTCGCACAAGGTGAACAACGTACTCGGCCAGATCGTGGTGGCGCGGCGCATGGGCAAGAAGCGCATCATCGCCGAGACCGGCGCGGGCCAACATGGTGTCGCCACCGCGACGTTATGCGCGCGGTTCGGGCTGGAATGCTTGGTCTATATGGGCGCGGTTGACGTTGAGCGGCAGCAGGCGAACGTGATCCGCATGGAGATGCTGGGCGCGAAGGTGATCCCGGTGCAATCGGGCTCACGCACGCTAAAGGACGCCATGAATGAGGCGCTGCGCGACTGGGTCACCAACGTGCACAATACCTTTTACTGTATCGGCACGGTGGCCGGCCCGCATCCCTACCCGATGATGGTGCGCGATTTCCAGTCGGTGATAGGCCTCGAGACCCGCGCGCAGATGCACGAGCTAGAAGGCCGCCTGCCAGACTCGTTGATAGCCTGCATCGGCGGCGGCTCCAACGCGATGGGACTGTTTCATCCTTTTCTCGACGATCCCGGCGTGGAAATATTCGGCGTTGAAGCCGCTGGCCACGGGCTCACGCAGTTACATGCGGCCTCGATCGCCGGCGGCAGGCCCGGCGTGCTGCATGGCAACCGCACCTATCTCTTGATGGACGATGACGGTCAGATACAGGATGCGCATTCGATTTCGGCGGGGCTGGACTATCCGGGCATCGGGCCGGAGCATTCGTGGCTGCATGAAACCGGCCGGGTAACCTATCTGTCTGCCACCGACGACGAGGCATTGGCGGCGTTTCAATTGCTGTCGCGGCTTGAAGGCATCATTCCCGCGCTGGAGCCGGCGCACGCCATTGCCAAGGTGATGGAGCTTGCGCCGAAACGGCCGAGGGATCACCTGATGGTGGTCAATCTGTCCGGCCGCGGCGACAAGGACATTCCGCAAGTGGCGGATATTCTGCGCGGGAGGAAGCAGTGAGTTTCAAATATCGCCGCTCCTTTCACCTCTCCCTTAGCACAGCGAACGCCGCGCCATGACCACTCGCATCGACGCACGCTTCGCTGAATTAAAGAAGCAGGGACGCTCGGCGTTCATTACCTTCCTGATGGGCGGCGATCCCGATCCCAAAACCTCGCTCGAAATCATAAAGGCGCTTCCGAAGGCCGGGGCCGACATTATCGAGATCGGGATGCCGTTTACCGACCCGATGGCGGACGGTCCGGCGATTCAGGCGGCGGGTCTGCGCGCGCTGAAAGCCGGCATGACGTTGAAAAAGACACTGGCGATGGTGCGGGAGTTTCGCAAAGCCGACGACACCACGCCGCTGGTCCTGATGGGCTACTACAATCCTATCTACATCCATGGGGTGGATAAGTTTCTGGCGGATGCCAAGTCAGCAGGCATTGACGGACTGATCATTGTCGATCTTCCGCCCGAGGAAGACAGCGAATTGTGTCTGCCGGCGATGAAGGCCGGGCTGAATTTCATTCGGCTGGCGACCCCAACGACGGACGACAAGCGGCTGCCGGCGGTGCTCGCCAATACCTCGGGCTTTGTTTATTACGTTTCGATTACCGGCATCACCGGTAGCGCCAGCGCCGATTCGGCTGCGGTCGGCCAAGCTGTCGCACGGATTAAACGGCACACCAAACTGCCGGTTTGTGTCGGCTTTGGCATCAGGACGCCCCTCGCCGCCCGCGCCATCGCGCAGAATGCCGATGGCACCGTGGTCGGCACCGCACTGGTCGATGCCCTGCGCGCCAGCCTCGATGGCGAAGGCAATGCGACGGCCGGCACGGTCGAGGCGGTGGCCGGTGTTGTTTCGTCCCTCGCGCAGGGCGTCCGGGGCGCCAGCCAGGCTGCGGAATAAGCCATCGCAGTGGAATACTCTGATGAGGGCGGCTTGCCGACGCTTCCCCAGCCGCCATATGTTGGCAGCGCGATCGGCGAAAGCGGAGTCCGGTTTTGTGTGGGACCGCGCTCTAACCTAATGAGGCGATGATCGCGATTCGGAGCGAAGCATGAATTGGCTAACCAACGTTGTCCGGCCGAAAATCCGCAATATCCTGCGCCGAGAGACGCCGGAGAACCTGTGGATCAAGTGTCCGGATTCAGGGCAGCTCGTCTTCTACAAGGACGTCGAGGCCAACCAGTTCGTGATCCCCGGCTCCAACTACCACATGCGCATGGGCGCGGCGGCGCGGCTGAAATCGATCTTCGATAACGAAACCTGGTTCGACGTCGCGCTGCCCGAGGTCACCGCCGATCCGTTGAAATTCCGCGATGAACGCCGCTACGCCGACCGTATCAAGGACGCGCGCGCCCGCACCGGGCTGAATGACGCGATCAAGGTCGGCTACGGTAAGCTCGAAGGCGCCGCGGTGGTGATCGCGGTGCAGGATTTCGACTTCATGGGCGGCTCGCTTGGCATGGCGGCCGGCGAAGCGATCGTGCGCGGGCTTGCACTTGCGGTTGAAAAAAAATCGCCGTTCATCGTGTTCGCGGCTTCGGGCGGCGCGCGCATGCAGGAAGGTATCCTGTCGCTGATGCAGATGCCGCGCACCACGGCTGCCGTGCAAATGCTGCGCGAGGCGAAGCAACCCTACATCGTGGTGCTGACGAATCCCACCACCGGCGGCGTCACCGCGTCCTACGCCATGCTGGGGGACGTTCAGATCGCCGAGCCTGGCGCGCTGATCGGCTTTGCCGGCGCGCGCGTGATCGAACAAACCATCCGCGAGAAATTGCCGGAAGGCTTTCAGCGCGCGGAATATCTGCGGGAACATGGCATGGTCGACATGGTGGTGCATCGGCACGAATTGCGGCCGACACTCGCCCGCCTGTGCCGGCTCCTGACCAAGTCGCCTCCATTCGAAGCGCCGTCCAGACCTGCGCCGCAGGCACCCGCTCCGGCGCAGATCGCACCGGGCGCGGATGCCGCATCGGCAGCCCCTCACGCGTGAGCCCTTCGGCGGCAACCCCATCTGCCCGGCTAGGCGAGTTAATCGCGCGGCTTTCCGAACTGCACCCGCAGCGCATCGAGCTCGGCCTGGAACGGATGGCTGAGCTGCTGCAGCGGCTCGATCACCCCGAGCACAAGCTGCCGCCGGTCATCCACGTCGCCGGCACCAACGGCAAAGGCTCGACCATCGCGTTCCTCCGCGCGATCATGGAAGCCGCAGGGCTGCGCGTCCACGCCTACACTTCGCCTTCGCTGGTGCGGGTCAACGAGCGGTTTCGGATCGGACGCTCCGGCGGCGGAATACTCGTTTCTGACGACGAGCTGTACGCCGCGCTCGAACGTTGCGAACGCGCCAACGCGGGTGCGCCGATCACGCTTTTCGAAATCGAAACGGCGGCGGCGCTTTGGCTGTTCGCTCAGCATCCCGCCGATGTCGTGCTGCTGGAAGTCGGGCTGGGCGGGCGGCTCGATGCCACCAACGTCATCGAAGCGCCGCTCGCGACTGTCATTGCGCCGATCAGCACGGATCACACCGAATTTCTCGGGGACAGCCTCATCACGATCGCGCGCGAAAAGGCCGGCATCATCAAGCGCAACGTGCCGGTCGTCTGCGCGGAACAGCCCGCCGAAGCGCTTGCCGTGATCGAACAGCATGCCAAGCGCATGCAAGCGCCGCTTCAAAGGGCGGGGCAGGAATGGCAGGTCAATATCGAGCGCGGACGGTTGGTGTATCAGGACGACCGCGGGTTGATGGATTTGGCGGCCCCCAAGCTGTTCGGCCGTCATCAGTTCGACAATGCTGGTCTCGCCATCGCAACGTTGCGCGCGCAACACCGCTTCAGGATCGAGATGGCTGCGTTCGAACCCGGCATCGTCCATGCCGAATGGCCGGCGCGGATGCAGCGTCTGGCATCGGGCAAGTTGCTGGACCAGGCGCCGCGGGGATGCGAGATATGGCTCGATGGCGGTCACAATGCGGAAGGCGGCCGGGTTGCCGCCGCTGCTCTCGGCGATCTGGAAGAACGGGTATCGCGTCCGCTAGTGGTCATCGTCGGGATGATGGCCAACAAGGATCCAGGCGCCTTTCTCGCGAACTTCGCCGGGTTGACGCGGCATATCATCGCCGTGCAAATCCCCGACCGCGACAATGCGATGCCCCCGGACCGGCTGGCGGACGCCGCGCGGCAACTGGGGATGCGGGTGGAAACGGCAGTTGGTATCGAAGCTGCGTTGTCCTCGCTCGCGCGCCTCGTCTACGAGGTGGCGCCGCGCATTTTGGTCACGGGCTCGTTGTATCTCGCTGGCCACGTGCTGTCAGTGAACGGCACGACACCGCCCTAGCCACGCATCCGGCTAATTCTTCGCACTTCGCAACCTACTCAGCCACCCCGACCCGATGACGGTAGACCATCTCCCAGCCCTTCCAGCCGGTGAAAAGCAGGATCAGGACCACGACGAGCGACAGGATCACTCCCGTCGGGACGATGGCGTCTTTTCCGTGCTCATAGCGTGAATACCAGTTGTAAAGCTCGATCACGACCGCAACGACATTGCCTCCGGCATGCAGCCAGGCGTCGGAAATATTGCGGACCTGGTCATCTCCCAATACGTCGGTGAGGCCCATGACAGCGGCCAGGGCGGCCATGATCAGGCCGATTCCGAGCAGCCACAGCGAGGCGCTAGCCCAGAAATCGTTGGTGGTCTTCCAGAACGCCAGGTCGGAGATGAAAGCCAAAACGAAACACGCGATCGGAAACGGAATAAGCATCGGGTGGACGGGATGTCCGGCTATTTGAGCCGTTGACTTGGGGTTTGGCATGAGGCGCCTCCAGATAGTGACGGTACGCCCCTTCAACTTTGCTTTGTCACCCTTGTTCCCAAAACAGCTGGTCCGGGAGGGGCTTAGTGGACGACCTGCCGAGCCGCACAAACTGCGTTGGCGCGTCTTGTAGCGCGACGGCGGATCGTCACGGCCGCTCAGGCGAGCAGCTTCATCGGGTCGGCGGCCCTTTGCTTGAGCTGATCGAACGTACACTGCTCTGGCCTCTTGTCCGGGCGCCAGCGCAGGATCGAGGTGCCGTGGCGAAACCGGTCGCCGCTGAAGTGATCGTAGGCGACTTCTACCACCAGCTTGGGCTTTAACGGGCACCACTGCGCCGAACGCTCGGTCGACCAGCGGCTCGGGCCGCCCGGCGCGTTGCCGGTGAACCCGGGAGGTGCGATCAGCGGCTCGAGCCGCGCGGTCAACGCGAGCTTCTCCTGCTGCTTGATTGCCGAGGTGAAACCGACATGGTGCAGCAATCCCTTTTCATCGTAGAGACCGAGCAGCAGCGAGCCGACGACGTTCTTGCCGCCGAGTTTGTTGGTGGCGTAGCGGAAGCCGCCGATCACGCAATCGGCGCTGCGAAACTTCTTGATCTTCTGCATGCCATCGCGGTTGCCGGATTGATACGCCAAGTCGGTTCGTTTCGCGATTACCCCGTCGCAGCCGCCGCCGGAATTTGCCAGCCAATTTTTTGCCGTCGCATAGCTTGTCGATGCTGGCGAAAGCCAAAACGTCGGATTGGATTTGAACTGGGTGCTCGCAAACACCTCCAGCGCGGGCCGCCGTTTGCGAAGCGGCTCCGCCGAAAGTGCTTTGCCCTCCGGGGTCGCCAGCAGATCGAACGCGAGATACAGCGCCGGTGTTTCCACCGACAGCTTTTTTACCCGGCTCGCGGCCGGGTGAATCCGTTGCAGCAGATCGTCGAACGAGAACGCCTTGCCGTGCGGCACGACGATTTCGCCATCGAGCACGAACGAGGCTACATTCAGCTTGAGCGCAGCTTCGGCCAGTTCGGGAAAGTAACGCGTGAGGTCTTCGCCCGATTTCGAGCGTAGATCGACCTTGTTGCCGCGCCGCGAGAGCAGGCAGCGAAAGCCATCCCACTTCGGCTCGTACTGCCACTCGCTACCGCGCGGAATGGCATCGACGGAGCGCGCTTCCATCGCGGCCAGCGGCGTTGACTGCGGGGATGCGGGTTTTCGGCGCGCGGGCGGCATAGAGCGTAAACGCAAACGGCCGGCTAATCGCCGGCCGACATCCTAAATAATTGTGCCGTGGTGCTGCTCAGACCGCGGCTGAGATCCACTGCTGCAGCTTCTGCTTCGGCGCGGCGCCGACCTGGCGGGAGGCCATCTCGCCGCCTTTGAAGATCATCAAGGTCGGGATCGACATCACGCCGTATTTCGAGGCCGTCTTGGGGCTCTCATCGACGTTCAGCTTCACAATCTTGACCTTGTCGCCCATGGCACCGGAAATCTCGTCGAGCGCGGGCGCGATCATGCGGCAGGGTCCGCACCATTCAGCCCAGAAATCGACCACTACCGGGCCGGTCGCCTTGAGCACCTCGGCTTCAAAATTGGCGTCAGAAACCTTGCCAACGGCCATTCGGATACCTCGTTCAGTTCAGGAAAACGCGGCGGTGGGAATCACCGCCTGGATCATGCAGCTCAAGGTATGAACGCGGCATTGCCGGGTCAAGCTCCGGTCACGCCGAGATGATGGATGTGAGCTGCGCGTCCAGCAATGGACCAGGAATCTCCATCAATTCGGGACGTTCGGTCCAGAGTAGGGCAGCGCGGACCGGCAGTCGGGGATAAAGCTTCTCCAGGACCGCGCTCACCACCAGCCGGTCGATTTGCCCCGAAATCAGCGCGGGCGGCCGTCCGGGTCGCTGCAGCCTGCCTGCAATCGAGGCCTCGGCCCGGCTGCCGGCGGCAAATACCGGCGCGAACCGACCGTCGCCGATCAAGCCCAGCAGCCCCAAAATCAATGACTCGCGCTCGGCGTCAGTCCAATCCTGGGCGTGCCGGGCGAGATAGTTGAGCGCCGCCTCGCGGCGGCGCGCAGCCGGAACATCGGGCAGGGACTGCAGCAGCCGATGCACCAGCGTGCCGCGCTGGAGCGCGCGCGCGCGCATCTGAATTGGTTGGCCGCCCGGCGCCCTGCGGTTTTCGTGCCCGGCAGGGTCGGAGGGGCGCAGCACATTGTCGCCTGCGGCTTCCGCCGGCGCCGACGTTTTCAACCAGGATGGCAGCTCGATCGCAGCGAGGGCCGGCGGAGCCGCGGCCGCAATGCCCAGAGCATCGACGTCCTCGCTATGCGAGTAGCGCTTGATGGGGCCCTCGGCGGCCTCGATCGTCTGCTCATCCAAGCCGGAATTGCGAAGCCCTTTCACGAGCAGATCGTACCAGGAGTTTTTGCGCACACTGTTCATATTGCCGGGCATGCAGCCGCCGACGATCAGGCGGTCGGCCGCGCGCGTCATCGCCACGTAAAGCAGGCGGCGGTATTCATCCTCGGTCTCGGCCAGCATGGCGGTGCGCGCGGCCGCCACCGCGGCCGGATCATCGGCTTTCTTGCCGGCCCATACCACCACACCCCCAGGCAGATGAACGAGCTTGGGACGTTGCGTGTCTGAAGGCGAGGAGGTTGTGTCCACCAGAAAGACCACGGATGCTTCCAGCCCCTTGGCGCCATGCACGGTCATGACACGGACTTCGTCGCGGGAGATTTCCATGTCGCGCTTAATTTCGGTATCGGCTGCCCGCAGCCACGCCATAAAGCCTTGCAGCGAAGCAGGCGCCTTTCGTTCGTAGTTCAGGGCGAGTTCGAGAAATTCGTCCAGCGCGTCATTGGCTTCATGGCCGAGCCGCCGCAGGATGCGCGCGCGGCCGCCGTCGGCACCGAGCAGCCACGCATAGAATGCAAATGGCGTCTCCGCGTTGAAACGGCGCTCGCATTTTTCCAGACGATTGAGCGCGTCGCTGAATTTGCCTTCGCTCACCGCGTGAAGGCTCAAAGCGGCACGGAGCGATCCCTTCCGTTGCCATGCCAGCGCGAATAGATCGTCATCGCCGAGCCCGAACAGCGGACTCTTCAGCGCAACCGCCAGCGCCAGATCGTCCTGCGGCAGCAATAGCGCATCAGCCAGATTCATTAGATCGATGATCGCGATATGCTCGGTCAATTTCAGGCGGTCGGCGCCGGCTACCGGAATGCTGGCGTGCTTCAAAGCCTGGATCACCGCGTCGAAGGCGTTGCCGCGCCGCCGCACCAGCACCAGCATGTCCCCATAGCGCAACGGCCGGCGCCTGCTTGCGCTGCCCGTCGTCGTGCCGCTTTCCACCAGCCGCCTGATCTCGCCTTGAATTCGCTTGGCGAGCTTCACCTCGGGGCTCGTCTGCGACAACCCGTCGAACGGCGCACGCCAGCCTTCGATGTCCTGCTTTGCATCCGCCTGCTGCAATTCCCACAGCTCGATCAGGCTCGATCCCGCATCGG